>DAOVCL010000096.1 GCA_030670005.1 Candidatus Zixiibacteriota bacterium
ATTGAAGCTTCTGTATGCTCCATCTCCATCACCCCTATATCCAGTAGCATAAAGGGTATCTGGGCTATTAGGATCAACAGCAATTGAATAAATAGACATATTACAAGGCCCACAGAATGTCCAGACATTATCGCCAGCAAGCGAAAGATTTGCCAAGAACACAACGAAAAGGGACATTAACACTATTCTTTTCATTTATCCTTCCTTTTAAAAAGTCAGACTGCTGGAGCTCCCGAAATAGAACTCCAGCAATCTGTCAGCTTATGGTCACCTTAGGATGACCATCTTGCGGGTTTGAGAGTACTCCCCCGCCTTGATACGATAGAGGTAAACACCGCTGGCCACAGGCTTGCCCCCATCATCTTTGCCATCCCAGCAGACCCTGTAGCTCCCTGCCTGTTTTTGAGTATCAATTAGGGTTCTCACCCTTTGTCCAAACAGATTGTAGACCCGGAGGGTGACCGCCGTCGGCTGTCCGCCGTCCGCCGACAACCGACCTGTGCTCGGAATGGTGTAGCGGATGGTGGTGGTGGGATTGAAGGGATTTGGGAAGTTCTGAGAAAGCGAGAAGGTAAGAGGCCTAGTCTGGGTTTCTGGTGGAACTCCAACCACAACTCCAATGACCCCCTCAAAGGGATGGAAGTTGTGCTTGGTTACTGTGACATAGAGATTACTATCTGAAGAGGATGGGTTGACCGTAAGCGTTACCTGACCATTGGTCCCTGTTATCCCTCTCTCAAAGACATCCTCGGGCTTGTAAAGGCAGACCAGCGCCCCAGAAAGTGGATTCTCATCCCTGATAACCGTGACAGTAACCTCTATCGGCTCACCGGTCTCAATGTAACCAGGATACTCAGCTTCCATAGCCTCTGGTTGTTTAGTCCATATCTGCATCTCAGGATCACCCAACCAGAGATACATACGGGCATTATCAAGACCCCTATCGCCCCATTGAACCATCATCGTTTTCTTGCCATAATTGATAATGTTCCCCAAGGCATAGATGCACGAATCGCCACAATCAAAAGCGGCCTTAAACAACGCCTTGTCGAAACTGTGGTTGGCATCTGTAAAAGAGGTTCGAGAAGCACCGAGGGAACCACAAGCACCTCCATCAGGATCTCTGGTAAATGCTTCAGCTAAACATTCTAACCCATTCTGAGAGTCAATCATCCCATTAAAACAGGAAATATTAAAGATAACAGGATAATGATCTGTATTGGTCAAACTGTGGGCATTGTAAATGGTGAAATACTCAAAAGATGCCCACCTCCACCATACGTTGAGTTCAAATATCACTTGTGGGAAATAGCCGCTGCCATGGCCAAGAAAGTTGACAATACTCAAGCCACCATGGTCTTGGATAGCATTAATCACATCCTGGTTGGTCACCCCTGGCACCCCTATAACGCCAAAAAGAGTATCCACTTCAAACCCAGAATTAGCCATCACTTCATTGTGGATATATCTCTTGCAGTCTTTATAAGAATATCTATCGGGATATTCCTCCTGGTGGCCAACGAGGATGGCCTTTTCTACATTCCAGTCTGAGCTTGGCCACCGTTCGTAAGCGAAAATCTTCTCTATCATAGTAACCAGATGGCTACCATTAGCCACCGATAACCTTCCTATGGCCACATCGGCAAGATCATCATCCTCAGCAATTAAGCTGAACCAGTAATCAGAGCACATTGGGTTATAGTAGTCAGTGGGATACTCATAATTCATATACAGAGGGATGTCCTCCTCATCACCGACCAGAAGCACGTATTCGATGCCGTATTGGTAGTAGTACTCGGTTATCGTCTCTTTGATCCAGGTAGTATCAGGGTAAATACAACCAGGGACAGGGTCATCTACAATGCAGGGGCTAAACTTCTCCACATAAACTGGAATCCCCTTCATTCTTTTCCACTCCACAAAAGGTTCCAGAACAGCAAGGACGCTTACATATTTACAAGGCGTAATGATCAGATACCCAAGAGGAACAGGTGATACATCCAGACTCAGATAATCATAGTTGATCAGGCTCCTTCGATACATTCGGTCAAATGAGGGAGAGACCAGATCTGGTGGGTTGACGAGAGGATTCACCCCATCGGTCCCGCTGTAATTGAGCTGAACGGTGAGGTCATTATAGACCCTCAAGCCTCCGGTGACCGGATTGAAGGTGACCGGATACAAAGAGAGAACCGTTACCCTCACATCCCTCCAGACAGCAGGTGTGCCCACCTTGGCGAGCTCCTGGGGATAGAAGCTGTCCGTTCCATAGAGGACAGTGTCTATCTCAAAGGGACCAGGCTCCTCCCCCTCTATCAGTGGCTGCTGAAAGGGATAGACCAGATAGCCCTCCAGCTCAGTGTAGCTCTGGCTCACGATGCTCACCGAGACATTACAGGTGGGAGGAATGCCCACCAGCTTCCTGATGGCCGGAAGCTCAGGCTTGGCTATATTTAACATTGTGGCATAGTCATCAGGAATGCTCAACACCTGATATATCTGGCCATCCACCTCCCTCTCCTCCACCAGCATGCCAGGGACGGTGATATGCACCGTCGTCTGCATCCCATCAGATCCTAAGACCTCAATCTGTGGCGGTGCAGGATTGCCACCTCCATTAAAGGAGACCCAGCTCCCTAAGGCGACGGTTCCACCAGCAAACAGCACAAAAATGAAAGTGCTGAATAAGATAAAAGTTGACTTTTTCATTTTACCACCCTCCAAATTTTAAAGTCCAAAAGCTCACTCACTTACCATCCCAGCCCCACCCAGCTATGGAGGATGTAGGCCTGGCTCAAGCAAAGCCTCCCGTAAATGGATTTTTTGCCTCCATCTTTTGGGATAGAGAAAACCAGGCTCTTCATGGAGGAGGGCTATTGCCTCCATCCTGTATTCAAATTTGAAGAAAATAATGAGCATTGTCAAGCCTTTTCTCACGCGGATTCATCACCAGTCCCCCCAATCCTCCCCCTCCCCTGAGAATCTTCTTTGCAGTCCGTTGATGATGAACTCCTTGATCTTTTTCAAAATCCCCTTCTTCTTCTTGGGGCGCTTCTCTTGATGATTAAGCTCTAAGTTTTTTATCTCAGGATCAGAATTCATAGTGCGAACTCCTTCTTAAGGTCAAAGGTGTAAGGAGTTAGGTGTAAGGTTGCGGCAGGGCAGGAGCCCTACCAGCACAAAGAGCGCGGGGTTCTACCGCACTTTAGTGCAGGGTGAGGGCCCTGGCGGGCCCCAGACCCCTGATGAGGCCCACCAGGTTGTTGAGGCAATGCGAGACGGCATAACGGAATTCTGCGGCGACCAGGCTCATCCGAGGGCACTCCACCTCTCAATAGTTCTCCCCCTCTGGCACCATAAGGAGACTATTGGGTCACCTCTACCCTGCCCTCGCTTGCCTCTTGGTAACAGTTCACCGCGGAACCTCACGGAAAAAAGCAATCCCACTGAGCCGTCAGAACCACGATTCTGACGGCAAAGGTAGGTGGCAGAATCGGGGTTCTGCCACCTCGATATGATCTTTCTATCTATTCGTGCGGATTCGTCTATTTGGGTCATTCGTGTTCCTTATTGGAAGGGGTGGCAGGCAAGGAAGAGCCTGCGGGGCATCTCCGCTAATTTGTTCCCCCAAATGCTGCCTCCAACCACCAAGCAAGAACAAGGCAGCACCGGCTCCCCTTGCCTACCTTAAGCCACGGACAAGCGGAGATATTTACACTTATATTCATGTAGCAAAAAGTGTGCCATAATGGGCAGAAAAAATAAAAAAGCACTTAGCTAACTAAGTGCTTGAGAAATAAGGCGATATTTAATTTGTGAGAAGAATAACTATATCAGCCTTTATTAAAGCAAAAGGTTATTCGTCCACTTTTGGACATATATTTTTGGGCTAACTGAGTATCTGTTTATATGACAAGAAGTTAAAAGCGACCAATAAAGGACGCTATTTGACCAAATTTGGACGCCTTTCCAGATTGGAATCCTCACTGGCTTTCGTCGGTAAGATATTAAGCTTTTTCATCTTGTTGTGTAAAGTAGTGCGAGGAACTCCTAACATATTTGCCGCTTCAGTAATTTTCCAATTGCACTTCTTCAAAGCCCTTAAACACCTTTCTTTCTCTACCACAGCCAATTCCTCTGGCAGGGATGCCGCCTTCTGTGGCAAAGCTTGCTTCTGCTTCCAAGGAGTTCCCCTCCTTATTAGTTCAAGGGTGACCTCCCCTTCCTCACCCTCTATACGACTTACTGCCACCTCAATGGCTCGCTTCAATTGCCTTACATTCCCAGGCCAATCATATTCCATCAGCAGTTCCAAGGCCTCAGGGGTGATGCCCCTGACCTTCTTTTTAAACTTCTCCCCGTAGAGCTTTATAAAATGGTCGCATAAAAGAGGTATGTCATCCTTCCTCTCCCTCAATGGCGGGAGCCACAAAGTTGCCCCCTCTATCCTGTAGTAGATATCCTCCCTGAAGGAACCATCCAGAGTGGCCTGGTAAAGATCCTTGTTGGTAGCAGCTATGATCCTCACATCAAACCGAATGGAAGTGTTCCCTCCTACCCTCTCCAGCTTGCCCTCCTCTAAGACCCTCAGGAGCTTAACCTGCAGCTTGGGACTCAACTCCCCTATCTCATCCAAAAATACCGTCCCCCCATCTGCTTTCTCAAGCTTGCCTTTCTTCTGGAAATAGGCTCCGGTAAAGGTACCTCTCTCATGACCAAATAGTTCAC
This sequence comes from Candidatus Zixiibacteriota bacterium, assembly GCA_030670005.1. GTDB lineage: Bacteria > SM23-81 > DAOVCL01 > DAOVCL01 > DAOVCL01 > DAOVCL01. The sequence continues at coordinate 4,729 of DAOVCL010000096.1, forward strand.
TCTCCAAAAGATTCTCCGGTATAGCTCCACAGTTTATAGCCTTAAAAGGCTTGCCCTTCCGCGCCCCACTGGAATGGATGAGTTTGGCTATAAGTTCTTTCCCTGTCCCCGACTCCCCCATAATGAGAACCGGATACCCGGCATCTTTCATCACCTCCACCTCATCCAGCACCCTAAGCATCCGGGGGTCCTGGGTCACTATCTCCCCAGAGAGCCTGAGCTGCCTCTTCAAGGACGCCAACTCCCTCTCTAACTCCCTCTGCCTTTCCTCCGAGATGGCCTTTTCAGCTACATGCGAAAGGGAATAAAACAGGTCATACTCTTTATCCAGGAAGGGCTCCTTATCCCCCTGCCGGGCCAAATAGAGGTAACCATCTGCCTCACCCTCGCTCCTACTGGCAAAGGGGGCGATCATTACGCTACCTGCCCCCAGAGAGGAGAAACGGTCGTCCAATCCGGTGTCATAGAGAATGAAGGGCTCACCCGGCTGAAGATCATTGTTACCGGTCAAAAGGGAGAGAACCTTAGTTGCCTCCTCCTGGGTAAGGTTGTGGCTCCCCTCTATTTTCATCTTCCCGTTGTTCCGATAAGCAACGAATCCTTGATCCGCTTTAAGATCCCTGAATATCCCCTCGAATACTTCCCCCAACTGCGGCGAGGCCAGATCCCTCAGAACCTTGTATTTTTGAGTTGTGGGCTGAGTTAGCCTTTTGTTAAGTTCCCCTTTTACAGCTTCAACTCTTTTGAGCTCCTTCTCCTCACCTTCAGCCCGAAATATCTCCTCCGCTTCTCTCAGGTGTCCGATTGCGGACCTAAAAGAAGGCTCCACCTTGGCGAGTTCCATCTTGGTCAGAGCCTGGTAGAAATCTGCCCCTTGGATTTGGGCAAAGAGCCTGCGGGCTTCCCTCAAAAGATCGCCCCTTCCACTGAGTTCACCCTGGGTCAGGAGAATTTTAGCCAGCTCAAACCTGTCCCCAATGGAGCGTAAAACGGAGATAGCTTTAGCAAACTCCCCCTGGGATCTATCCCTTAACCCCTTTAAATGATACGCCACAGCTAACGGCCGATGACAGCACCCCTGTTCGAATCTATCTCCAAGCTTGGTTGAGACTTTTAGACCTCTCTGGCCATATTCAATCGCCTTATCAGGGTCAGGTTTCTCGATAGCCACATACAAATCAGCCAATTTACGGCATAGCTCTGCAACGACATCCCCCTCAGGGGATATCTGCTCCCCTATCTTTAGGGCATCAAGATAGCTCTTCTCGGCCTTGGCATACTCTTTTTGCTGAAAATATAACTCCCCTTCACTCTCCAAACTCATTACTAACTCGCGAGAAAAGGTGTGCTCCTTACTTACCTTCTTCGCCTTCTGGATAAGTTTAGAGGCTTCCGACCATCTCCGCTCCCTCAGGTATAGCCTAGCCAACGAAAGCCAACTGTGGGTCAAAAGGAGCGGATCCCCCAATGTCTCCTTGATCTCAATGCTCTCTATGAGAGCCTTCTCCGCGGCATTATGCTCTCCAAGAAGTATAGATACGGTCGCCCCGTTGGTGAGGCAAAGGGCCATCCCCCGCCGGTCGCCTGATTCCTGATTTATCTGGTAAGCATATTTCAGCTTCTTCTTAGCAGATGACCAATCGGAACCAATAAAATCGAGGTGAATTAGACCATTCAACGCCTCCAATTCACCTTGCTTGTATCCAATAGTGCGATATGTGCTCCGAGAATCCTCAAAAAACATACGAGATTTATCAATCTCTCCAAGATAAATATAGGCTCGTCCCAAGCACCACTGGGCCTTCCCCCTTAACTTGTGCTCAGCAGTATCCCTCAGTAATTCCAGGGCTCGCAGTCCATAAGCCTCAGTCTCCTTATATTTGCCTAACTCCACCTTGATCTGGGCCGCCTGTGTGTAAACCCTGGCTACCTCGATCTGGCTATGGGAAGAAGATAGGGTTTTTAAAGCTACTTCAACCCTCTCCTCAGCCAAATCTAAGTCCCCACCCGGAAGAAGCAGTCTATCTACCTCCTCAATCAAGTCACTTAGCTCTGCCATTTTCTTTACTCCTGGCTTTGTCATCTTCCAATGCCCTCAGCGAAGGAATATCCTCAGATAGAGGGAGATCTTGAGGAGCCAATCTCTGAAGTTTTTCTCCCTCTGGAAGTTCTTTTGCTTGTCACTATCCTGAGATGGGGTAGTTGGCTGAGCAGATTGTTGAATGGTCCTTTGATTGTCAGTCTGACCTTGAAGGGTAGAAGAACCAGGATTATGGTTTGATCCATTGGGATTCAGATAATAATCCCACGGCCAGGCTTCCATAAGCATACATTCCTCTGGCCTATTGCAGAGGGCCTTCTTCACCGGCAGAAGGCTAACTATGGAAAGAAGGAAAACTATGGTTAAGAAGATAATACCAAACTTTTTCATCGTCCCTCACCTCACATAGGGAGAATTTCTCCCCTAAAATAAGTTCTTCGAATCAAAAATAAATATAACAATCTCAGCCTCCAAAGTCAAGGTTTTTTTGAAGATCATTATGAGGTATTCTGCGTTTAAGGGAGCTTTTGTGTTCTACTGACTGGGAGCTAAGTTCTATAAATATCCTCATTTATCTGACGAACCTGGACTATATGAGATTATGGATAGGACTTTGTGAGTAATTCGGGTTAAGACCTTCCTCAACGGGATTACCGATTCCTCAGATATAATCAGCGAGTAAGGGAGGAACCTGAAATACCTTCTAAGGTTAGTTACGACACAACTCCTTATTTCATAGGCAGAAGAAGGCAATCTTCTATGATTTTAAAAAAAATTAAAAATAAAACTTGACTTTTAAGCCCCTATTGAGCTAATATAAGGCTTAATTCTGTGAAAAGAGTTAAGGACAAAACCAGAAGCTAAGTAGAAAGGAGGAATAAGTTGAAAGCCAACCTGCGTTTCGATTTCCGGGATATCTTTAAGTC
>DAOVCL010000200.1 GCA_030670005.1 Candidatus Zixiibacteriota bacterium
TACCTCGTCGATGATCATCCCCTTAAGCCTCCGGAGGGAACCATTAGGTAAGTAGAGGAGCCTATCACCCACCTTAAGGGAGATCAGATGTCTGTCCCTGACCAGATCCTCCAGTTGCGCCCTTATCTGGTTTAGGGGAAGCTGCGTCCGTCGCCAAAGTTCCCCCTCTGTCTCCCCCCTATACCCCTGCCAGAGGAGCCTGGTCTCTATCACCTCGGCAACCTTTCTTCCCTCTAAGGCCTTGAGGTAGTCCAATCTTCTCCCCCTCTTCTTGGTAGGGGGATAGGGATCGAGTATCTCCCCTCCACCGATGGTAGAGGGGGGAGAGGGAATCCTCGCTACAAAGCGATCTCCCAGGGCAGCGGTGATATAGGTTTCCAGCTTGAACCTGACCAACCTGGATTCCCCCCTTTTCATTGGCCCCTCCTCTAAGGGATAGACCTTTCCCATAACCTCTGCTGTCCCAGTGAGAAATTTAAGCCATCCTCCACCCTTAACCTTTCCGGAGAACGCCTCAAGAAGGGAGAGTTTCCCCTCCAACCGGTTGGTTAGCTGAAAAAATGATGGGGTGGCCAAGCTATCCCCCCTTTTTATCTCCCTTTTGCCAATTCCCCTCAGGTTCAAGGCAGCCCTCATCCCTCTCCTGACCTCCTGACGAGGTCTCCCCATCACCTCAATCCCCCTTATCCTCAGAGTCCTCTTGGCGGGAAGAAGCTCAATCTCTCCTCCTACCCCTATCCTTCCGGAGATGACTGTCCCGGTGACCACCGTGCCAAACCCCTTTATGCTGAAGGAGCGATCCACAGGAAGCCTAAAGATCTCCCCTTCCTCCTCTGGTTTTCGTGCTTCCAATAAATCCTTTAAAGTCTTCTTTAGCTCTTCCAGTCCTTCGCCGGTCAGGGCGGAGACAGGGAGTATGGGTGAGCCCTCCAGGGAGGTTCCTCGCAGAAGCCTTTGAACTTCGCCTTTTCTCCTCTCTAAGGTATCCCCGTCTACCAGATCTGTCTTGGTCAGGGCCACTATCCCACTTTTTATCCCCAAAATCTGGAGTATCTGCCGATGTTCTATGGTCTGGGGTTTGACCCCCTCATCGGCGGCGATAACCAGGAGAACAAGATCGATCCCGCTTACCCCGGCCACCATATTCCTGATCAGCCTCTCATGGCCTGGCACATCTATAATGGCCACATCATCCCCCCAGAAGGCAAAACCCAGGTCAATGGTCATCCCCCTCTGTTTCTCCTCTGGAAGCCTATCCGGATCCTGACCGGTAAGCGCCCGCACCAACACCGATTTCCCATGATCGATATGGCCGGCAGTCCCAATGATCAACGGATAGGACATTCAGCCCTCCTCCACAACCCTTTGGAAGGCCTCAGCAACCTCCTCTACCTCCTCAAAGGTTCTCAGGTCGAGGAGAACCTCATCCTTTTTCACCCGGGGGATGATGGGCGGTTGAGAGAGCCTCAGCTTCTGGGCCAGCTTCCAGGCGGGGAGGCCCTTTATTATCACCCCCACACAGGTGGTGGGCAACTCTTCACCGGCCAGAGAGCCCCCACCCACCTGACCCAACTCCTTGATAAGTTCCACCTTCCCCTTTCGACCAATTATCCCTTTAAGCTTGGTGGCAAGCTTTTTAGCCTCCCTTTCTATATCCTCAGCTTTTCTGGTAAGCAAACGCAGGAGAGGAAGCCTATCAGGGAGTTTCTCCAGGTGGAGGAAGAGCCTCAGGGTGGCCTGTAGGGCCGAGAGGGTGAGCTTCCCCGGCCGGAAGGCCCTGTAGAGCTGATTTCCCCTCAACCTTTTCACCAGCTCTTTCCTGCCTAAGATCACTCCGGCCTGGGGACCACCCAGGAGCTTGTCCCCGCTGAAGAGAATGAGATCTGCCCCGGTCTTTATGCTCTCCTCGGCCACTGGTTCCCTCTCCAAACCATAGATCGCAAGGTCGATCAGAGCACCACTCCCTATGTCATGCACCACGGGAAGTCCAAACTTCTTCCCCAAATTTACCAGGTCAGCCAACTCCACCTGGGAGGTGAACCCCGAGATGCGATAGTTGCTTTGGTGAACCTTCATTATCAGGGCAGTGTTCTCGGTAATGGCCTCCTCGTAGTCCCTTAGACTGATGCGGTTTGTTGTTCCCACCTCTCTCATCCTGGCTCCGCTTCCCTCCATAATCTGGGGAAGGCGAAAGGATCCACCTATCTCTACCAACTCCCCCCTGGATATGATCACCTCCCTCCCCTGGGCCAGGGTGTTCAGGGTTAAATAGGTAGCCGCCGCATTGTTGTTTACCACTAAGGAAGCTTCTGCCCCGGTGAGATAAGAAAGAAGACCCTGGATATGGGAACCCCTCTCCCCCCTTATCCCCTCATCCAGCTCCAACTCCAGGTTACAGTAACCGGCCGTCTCCAGGAGGGCATCCCTTGCCCCCTCTGCTAAAGGGGCCCGGCCCAGTCCGGTGTGCAGAATCACCCCGGTGGCGTTTATCACCCTCCTCAGGCTCGGCTGAAGAAGAATCTCAGCTAATCCCAAGGCCTCCTCCCTTACCTTCTCTGTGGTTGGCGGCTCTCCCTTCCCCCGAAGAAGCATCTCCCTCCATCTCTTTAGAGTTGCCCTCACTGCCCAGGTAAGCAGCTTATGGGGCAACCCCTGGGGGATCCCTTGCCTCAGAACCTGGTCAACCGAGGGGAGCAAACCGAGCTTTTTCCTCTTCTCCTGCCTTGTGGTTTATAAATAAAGTCTTGAACACGAATCCCACAAATACACAAATAGCATTGGAACAGTTGACGGGAGTCAGTTTCCAGGCATCAGGAAAAATCCCTGACAATGACGGCCGACCATATACCTGACTACTGATCCCTGGTCCCTGTGAGCTGTCCTTTTATCTATCCGTGTAGATTCGTTTATTCGTGTCATTTGTGTTCCAAAGTTTCTACTTTGACTATTCTTGAAGAAAAAACCAGCCTTAAGCTGGCTCTTTCCCTTCCTCCTCGATTAGGCGATAAAGGGTGCGGGCTCTCTTCCTGCTCAC
>DAOVCL010000205.1 GCA_030670005.1 Candidatus Zixiibacteriota bacterium
CGAGGAGTATTTCCCCTATACGGCAAGTGATCATAACTGCAATCTAACCTGCTCCGATTGGGAGATGAGGGCCAGGGGGATTGAAGGCTGGGGGGGTGTACTCGCTCCGGTAGATGCGATAAAGGCCGCCCACTTCTCCAAAGGGCCATTGGTCACTGGGATGACCGTTTATACTGAAATTTTTTTTCCAGAGGAGGAGTGTATGAATACGCGGAGGGTGACCCTGAGGGTGGCCATGCAGTGGCTATTATAGGCTGGAGCGATTCCAGTAGCTGTTGGATCTGCAAGAACAGTTGGGGCAGGGGATGGGGGGAGGAGGGATGCTTCAGAATAAAATGGGGGGAGTGTGGCATAAACTCAGGTGTGAAATGGATGACCCCCTCTCGACCTCATTACCCTAAACTGGAGTTTGTCTCTTATACCATTTCTGATACAAGCTTTGGCGATGGGGATAGGGTCTTGAACCCAGGGGAGAGGGTGGATCTTATAGTGGCCTTGAGAAACGAGATAAGCTGGGGCCAGGCTGATACCATCACAGCTACTTTGAGATGTGCTGATCCTCGGCTTACTATCTTAGATAACCTGGGAAGTTATGGAGTCATTCAGGATGATGACTCAGCATTTAACTCTGCCGAGCCCTTTCAGATCTCTATTCCGGGAAGCGTGGGGGTAGAGAACATCCCAAGAGAGCTATATCTGCAGGCCAATCAGTGGGGAGGTCACCCCTACGCCACTCTCCGAGGATTTGAGCTAAAAGTGGGCTGGACCCAGAGAGGTTGGCCAGTCCACCTCGGAGATGTTGTTCAATCATCCCCCTTGATGCTGGACATTGACGGAGATAACCAGAAGGAGGTAATCTTCGCTGGTTTCGATGGCAGACTCTATGTGAAGTCCCTCGATGGGCAGGATAAGGGTGGTTTCCCATTCCAGGCTGGGTGGTTTATCGAGGGTTCTCCAGCGGTGGGGGATATAGATGGGGACGATACACTGGATATAGTCTTCGGCTCCTGGGATTACAAGATATACTGCTTGAGAAATAACGGCCAGTTACTCTTTCCTCCTGTTTCTACTAGGAGTTTTATCCAAGCCACTCCGGTTCTTGCTGATCTTAATGATGATGATAGTCTGGAGATAATCGTGGGAAGCTGTGACAAGAATTTCTATGTGTTGAAAAACGATGGCACAAGTTTCAATGATAGTTTCCCCTACGATGTTGGCAGTGCCATCACCCTGGGGGCGGCCGTAGGTGATATTGATGGAGATGGTCAAAAGGACATAGTCTTTCTCGCTTCCAACAAGGTATATGCCCTCTCCCAGGAGGGGAATCTTTTGCCAGGTTGGCCTGTTCAGTTGGGAGGGAGGATAAGCTCTCCTCCTTCTATTGCCGATCTGGACGGAAGCGGCCCCAAGGTGGTGGTTGGATGTGAGGATAAAAAGCTCTATATCCTGAACCCTGACAGCACATTTGACCTCGTCTTTTCCGCTGGGGGAAAGATAAAGGGTTCACCTTCCTTTGTCCCTGTTAATGAAGGGTTAGCCATTGCCTTTGGAGCAAGTAATGGGCTGCTCTACCTTATCAGAAAGGACAGCTCCCTGGTTGATGGTTGGCCTGTTGATGTTGGATACTCTATAGAATCCTCCCCTTGCTTCTCCGATCTGGATGGTGACAGTGTATCTGAGCCTGAGGTGGTAATTTTGAGCGGAGATGGGAATCTGCACGCCTATAAGCTAAACGGGGAAAGGGTAACCAATTTCCCCATACCTGGAGGAGGAACAGACTCCTCTTCGCCGGCTATTGCCGATCTGGATGGGGATGGGGATCTGGAGATAGCCTTTGGCCACAGCCTTGGGGTTCAGATCATTGATTATAAAGCCAAATCCTCAGGTGGAAAATATTGGAGTATGTTTAGAGGGAACCCCTGCCGCACCGGTAACTACGCCGATGTCCGCACTGGAATCTTTGAAAGAGAAAGGGGAACCACCCTTCCTTTGAAGTGTACTTTGTATCAAAACTACCCCAACCCCTTCAATCCCACCACGATGATCAGATATAACCTCCCTCAATCCGGATATGTAAATCTAACCATATGTATATAAAGTTGCCTCTCAACCTTAACAGACTTTCCATAGATTCTGAATGAATTTCACACACTATGAGTGATAGAGGCCTCTGATCTCTTGGAACTCTTTCGCTTTTATTGTCTTAAATGTTTTATGGGAAGAGTTAACTTTATATTCATATCTAACCATTTACAGCATTCTGGGGGAGAAAGTAATGAGCCTGGTTAAAGGTTATCAAAAGGCAGGGGATAAGAGGGTCAGGTGGCAGGCCAACTCCTTCCCTTCAGGCATCTACTTCTGCCAGTTGAGGGCGGGTGGGCAGACCATAACCAAAAAGCTTGCCCTGATTAAGTAAAGGAGGAAAAATTAGGGGGGATGCGGCATATGGCAGAATCCGGGTCTTCCCTTTTCGATCAGGAGGCCGAAGAGTAATAAATGACAATTCTTCGACCTCACTCGTCTTAACTGAGTCATTCCTACTCAGCCTTTACGGACAGGAAGTCGAAGCTTTGCCTATAATGTGACATTGTATTGTATAGTAATTGAAGCCAAATAAAATCTAAAGGAAGTAAGCCGATGAGAAAAAATGTATCTCCCAGCGTTCTGAAAAATGAGGGCTATACCATGCCGGCAGGAGTTAGGATGAAAATTCCTGGGAGTGGCAACCTTATGGGGTTCTCGGTCAAACCCTGGCGAGCCATTTGCGCTGTTGTGAAGTCCGCATGGAATAAGGGCAAGAGACTATGGTCAAAATAATTTTACCCCAACCCGACTATCTGATTTCGTGCACTTACGGCACCCACTTTCGGAGAGGACAGAGATTTCACCCCACGCC
>DAOVCL010000157.1 GCA_030670005.1 Candidatus Zixiibacteriota bacterium
ATGTACTCCAAGGCCCTCAGCACCCCTACCACAACCCCTAAGAGTTTCTGGGGAGGATTCCTTCGGGCATAGGCAAAGAGGTCCTCCCCGGGCACATACTCCATAGTGAAGAAACATCCATCTTGACTATGTCCAAAATCATATACTTCCACCAGATTGGGATGTCTTAATCTGGTAAGAAGCTCAAATTCATGCTTAAAACCCTGAGCACCTTCCCTTTCCATAACTTGCTGGGAGATAAACTTCAGGGCCAATTCTCTACCCTTATCCTCCCTGTCCCTTACCAGCCAGACCCTACCCATCCCTCCCTCTCCCAATTTCCTTATCACCTCATACCTTCCGTCAATTGTTCTCATCCCCGTATCTCCTCCTTGAGCTCCCTGATGCTCCCTATAACCTCCTGCCTCTTCCTTGCTGCCAAATAGCTCCTCTGGAGCTTCTCATCCCCTATATTTGCACAGGAAGCCTTGAAGATCCCAATACACCTCTGATAGGAGCCGAAGGCATCCCTGAACCTCCTCTGATCTTGGTAGACTTTGCCCATCTGGAAATGGATCTGCCAGAGAAGTTCTGGATTTTCCCCCTCCTGGGCGAGTTCCAGTGCCTCTTCCAGTAATCTAATACCCTTTGATCTATCCCTCCAGCCCATATCAGTCTCGATCTGTCCCTTTAAGAGAAGAAGCTCTGATTTTAAAGGCTTCAACTTCTGAGATTCGGCAATCCCTAAGGCCTCATCCCCCAGCCTTGAAGCCTCTTTATACTCCTTCATCTCCCATTGGAGTTGGGCCATATCGGAGAGGGAGGAGCAGACAACAATCTGGCTATTCAACCCCTTGGAGATCTCTAAGGAGCGGGTAAAAAACTCTTTGGCCTTCCCATACTCCCCCTTAGCCCGGTAGAGCTTCCCTAAGAGTTCTGAGGCATTACCCTCCTCAAAGGGGGAGCCATTGGCTATGGCCAGTTGTAGGGACTCCTGGAGATACCCGAATGCCCTCTCCTGGTCTCCCAGTTCTAAATAGAGGTGGCCCAAGCTCTGGAGGACACTCGTTAGATAGGTTGAACCCAATTCTTCAGCCAACTCCTTACCCTTCTGGAGGTTCTCCAGGGCCATATCCCATTGGCCTTTTTCCCTGTAGAAGCCACCCAAGGTCGTGTGAGCCATAGCTATCCATTGGGGGTTCCCGAGCTTTTGGCCCATCTCCAGAGCCCTGTGGGCATAATCAAATGCCTTGGCCGGACCCCCTAAGTTTTGATGGATCCCCCCTAAGTTGCCGTAGATCATCCCTAAGAGAGATCTATCCCCTATCTTTTTGGCGATCTTTATGCCGCTCTGATGATACTTGAGGGAAGCCAGAAGATTCCCCCTGTAAAGGTTGGTCACTCCCAAATTGACATATGTCCTTGCCGCTGTCCTCCTGTCCCCAATCCTCTCTGAGATCTCTAAACTCTTTCGGTAATATTCCTCTGAGCTGTCCCAATCGCTCTTGCCCAGATGGACGATCCCCAAGTTGAGATAGGATTTGGTCATCAGGTCGGCGTCCCCTATCTTCCTTGAGACCTCCAAACTTTTCTGAAAATAAGCCAATGCTTCATCAAACCTGCCCCGGTGCCAGTAGAGAATACCTATGTTGTTGTAGGTCCTCCCCAGTCCGTCAAGATCCCTCATCCTCTTCCTCAGCTCGACGCTCCTCTGATAATAGCCCAGGGACTTCTTCCATCTGCCCGTGTCGGTAAAGGTTATTCCCAGGTTGTGATAGACCTGGGCAAGCTCGCGGTAACTCCCCTTAGCCTCCAATAGCCTCATCCCCTTAAGACAATCCCTGATAGATTGAGGATATTCTCCTTTCTGTCTATGGATCCTCCCCAAGAGGGTGTATATCCTGGCCTCTTCTAACTCTCCAGAGTGGGGGCCGAGGCTCCCCAGCCCCAGCTTACAATGCCTCTCGGCTTGCCCATAATCCCCCTTCTTCTCCCAGACAGCAGCCAGCCGGCGGTGAATCTGGGCTTTTTTCCGATCGCTCTCATAGCTATCCAATAGGGTCTGGTAACCGGCTATGGCCTTCTCGTACTCGCCCACCAGCTCATAGAGGCCACAGAGCTTATCAATGAGCCTACTCCTCCCCCTCCCTTTTATAAGCTTCAGGCTCTCCTCCCAGAATCTAATTGCCCTCCTGTTGGCATAGACCCTCTTATTTCTCTCCCCTGCCTTTATCCCATAGCTTACAGCCTTCCCTCGGTCTTCCCCTCTCAGAAAGTGGTAGGCCAACTCATCAAGCCACTCTGGCTGCTTCTCCTCTATCACCTCGGCAATCCTCTGGTGTAGAGCCATTCTCTGGGTTGGGTTAAGCTGGGCGTATAATAGCTCTCTGGTGGTCTGATGGCTAAAGTCGTAGTTGACACCCTCCCTGACCAATATCCTCCTCTTCTCCAGAGAGCTGCCAAGCTCAAAGAGCCTCTCCGAGCTTAAACCCCCTACCTTTGCTAAGAGGTCACCGGAGACGGGATGGTCGAATGCCGAGATGAGCCTTAGGACCTCTATGCTCTCCCCATCTAACCTGTTAATCCTTCTCTCCACTACCTCAGCCACAGATGACGGGATGCCGAACCCCTCAGTGGATGCCCTCCAGAAACCCTCCTTTCGGTAGACCCTCTCCTCCTCAACCAAGGACTTCATTACCTCTTCGACGAAGAATGGATTGCCGTCCGTCTCCCTCATCACCAGCTCGGCCAGCCCTGCTGGCGGTTGGCCGCATCCAAGCATTGACCCTATCAGCTCGGAGACAGACTCTGGGTTAAACCTTTTCAGAGGGACCCTGAGGAGGAAGTCCTCTCTTAGAACCTTCTCTAAGGGCCTCCCCTCCACCTCATCATCTCTGTAGCTGCCACAGATCAAGATCTTAGAATTTTTTGCATTTCTGGATAGATACCCCAGAAGCTCAACTGTATCCCCATCTGCCCAGTGGAGATCCTCTAAACAGATGATATAGGGCTTAGTCTGGGCCACCTCTAAGAGAAACCTGGTTAGACTATCCATTAACCTGAGCTTACGCTGTTCTGGCTTCAACCCCGATCTTGCTTTTATCCTTCTTTCTCTCCCCAGCTCAGGAAGAAGCACTGCCAGCTCTGGGGCATATCTATCGATCAATGGGTCTCCCATCCCCACCAGGGAGACTACCCCTCTCAATATCTCCACCCAGGGCCCGTAGGCCAGGCCACCTCTCTCCCAGCATCTGCCCCAGAGAAATCGAGCCCTGTTGAGCTGAACCCAATACCTGAACTCCTGCAACAGCCTCGACTTTCCCACCCCGGACTCTCCACCGAGGAGAACCAGAGGGTAGGCCTTCCGATTTTGGGGGTTGCCTATTAAACCAAACTGCTCCTTCAGCTTACCAAGCTCTTTATCCCTTCCCACAAACTTTCCACTCAGGATATAGCTCTCTTTGATCCTCTTTGTCTCGGTGGAGAACCTCCTCCCCGTGGATCGGTTTATGGCCCTGATCACCTCGTTGGCGGATGAATACCTCTCAGATGGCTCCTTGGCCATCAGCCTCAAGATGATCTCCTCCAACCCCTCGGGTATTCCCTCAGCTATCTGGCAGGGAGGTTGAGGGATCTCCTCTATATGTTGCTTCAGAAGGGAGATGGTGCTGTCAGCTACGAAGGGGAGCCTCCTGGTTACAACCTGATAGAGGGTTACACCAAGGGAGTAGAGGTCTGCTCGTTTGTCTACTCCCACCCCTTTGGCAAGCTCAGGGGCGATATAGGGCAGAGTCCCCCTTAGCTTGGACCCGGATGAAGTGGTCTTCTCGGCAGCCAAACCGAGGTCCATCAGCTTTACCACAACCCCGGTTGACTTTACCATTATATTGCTTGGCTTCACATCGTAGTGAATAAGACCCCGGGAGTGGATATACTCTAAGGCCCGACAGATCTGGACGATGATCGGATATAGATCCCCATTTCCCAGGTCCTCGGAGACCTCCAGGAGACCCTTGCCCTCCACAAACTCCATAGTGAAGTAGACTTGGCCCTTGTCGGTCTGGCCAAAATCGTAGACCTGGGCCAGATTTGGATGCCTGAGCTTGGTCATTAGGCAAAACTCGTGTTTAAAATAGTTGAGCCTCACTTTATCAAGTTCAGGGGAGATAGTCTTCAAGGCCAGCCTCCGATTGCCCATTAAGGCATCCTCAACTAAGCAGACCCTGCCCATACCACCCTGTCCAAGCTCCTTGATTACTTGGTAGCGATTGGCTATCTTATCCATCGGCCCTCACCTTCCAGCCCTAAGGAGATAGGGGTCAGCCCTTGACATTTGACAAATTTTGGGTGATATCCTCTTTAAATTCGCTATCTGTTGTGCAAATCTCTGAGGTTACGACTGAATAGCTAATATCGCCACAAAACTGACCTATCTGCCAGGTGATAATGATTGCTCATAA
>DAOVCL010000091.1 GCA_030670005.1 Candidatus Zixiibacteriota bacterium
CTTGATCTCTCCCATCCTCTCACTGGCTCCAAATTGCTCATCTTCCCGGTTTACTGGTTAACCCTGGCTGTTGGGTTGTTCTTGCACCGTTGGCTGCTACTGCTGATTGGGAGAAAACTTTACTCTCTGGGGCTGAGGAGGCGGCGAGCGATGATCATTGGCGCCACTGAGAGGAGCAGAGAATTGGCCGAGTATCTGAGGAGGAATGGTAAGCTTGGCTACCAGTTAGTTGGCTTTGAGGGATACGAGGATCTTCGGGGGATGGTCAGGAGGGGGAAGGTGGAGGAGGCCATCATCGCGGATCTACCTAACCCGGATGGGACCCTGGAGGAGATCGTGGCCAAATGTGCTGGAATGGATATGGAATTTAAGATCTCCCCACACCTTCGCCCTTGGGTCAGGGGGATGAAGACCGGGTCGGCCTGGGCTTCGTCGTTGATCAGGGTTTTCCCCAATCCTTTGAGGAGCTGGGAGTGGGGAGTCAAGAGAGGAGTGGATGTGACGGTTTCCCTTTTTGTTCTGGTTTTTTCGGCTCCTCTCCGGCTCCTGGCTAAGCTCCGTGGTGGACGTCGACCTCGAGTCTCATCATTGGTCAAGGAGGAGAGGATGGGTAAAGGGGGGAATACCTTCGGGCTTTATACCTTTTCTGAGGAGATGGGATTCCCCCGTTCTCTGGCAGACATCCCACAGTACTTCAATGTCCTCAAGGGGAATATGAGCCTGGTGGGCCCTCGGGCCAGGCCACCAGATCCCCAGTCCGCAGGGGTGAAGGACACCACTGTGGCTAGAATATTTTTAGTTCGACCGGGGATAACCAATCTGGCCCAGATCAGGGGGAGGAGGGAAGGGTCAGAAGGGGAGACGGAGGATGACCTGGATTATCTGGAATGTATCTCCCTGAGGCTGGATCTTCGCATTTTGTGTCGGAAAGTGATTTCCTCAGTTGGGAGGGGAAACAGAGAAGGGGAAAGGAATTGAGAGTTAACCCCAGATTATGCACCAGCGAAGCTTCGCCTTCTTGGCCCGGGCGGGCAAACCGGTGAGGTGGGGACAACCCAAATTGGGCCAGGCTTCGAATTGCAAAATCACCCCGTTAAATATTTGCTTATTTTAAAAGGTAGAATCCTTTTTCTAATAATTTTGTATCCTCACCTCTAATTCTTGGTTGGACTTACTATTTAACGGGGTGAAAATGCAAAGTGCAAAAGGCAAAATTACTTTCGCCTACAGGTTTGATAAAACGCAAGAGTTCGCAGGAAGCAGGGATCAGGAAAACAGAGCGATTTCCAGAATTATCAAGGTTTGGAAGTTATGAATCAGTTAAAGTAGGTATCGGACTTAATTCTTAATTTTTAATTCTTAATTGCTGTTTATTCCTGACCTCTGTGAACTGTTACCAGGGGAGCAATATGCTTGACCAGGGTTTTGTGAGGGAGAATATAGAATTGGTGGAGAAGGGGGCAAGGGGAAGAGGGGAAAAGGTTGACCTGCAGCTCTTCTTGGAGCTTGACCAAAGATGGAGGGAGCTTTTGGCGCAGAGGGACAGCCTCAAGCACCAGAGAAATGTCGCCTCCCAGAGTATTGGACAACTGGTGAAAGAGGGCCAGAGGGCAGAGGAGGAGATAGCTAGGATGAAGGGGCTGGGCCAAAGGATAAAGGGGCTTGATGAGGAGGTGAAGACCTTGGAGAATAGGCTGAGGGGGGTGATGCTCTCCATCCCCAATCTTCCCCATTCATCTGTCCCCGTAGGCCGTGGAGATGAGGAGAACCCGGTGGTGAGGACCTGGGGGGAGAAGCCCGGATTCGATTTCCCGCCCCGGGATCATCTCCAGTTAGGGGGATTGTTGGGCCTCTTTGACTTTGGTCGGGGGAGCAAGTTGGCCGGTTCCGGTTTCCCCCTCTATAAAGGTTTGGGGGCCAGGTTGGAGAGGGCTTTGGTGAACTTTATGCTCGACCTACACACCCAGAAGCACGGCTACTTAGAGATCTCTCCTCCCTTTTTGGCCAACAGGAGCTGTATGGAGGGCACGGGCCAACTTCCCAAGCTGGAGGAGGATATGTATCTCTGTGAGCATGACGATCTCTTCCTTATCCCTACCGCTGAGGTGCCCGTTACCAACCTTCATCGGGAGGAGATCTTGGATGGGGATGACCTCCCCCTGAAGTATGTGGCCTATACCCCCTGCTTCCGCCGGGAGGCCGGCTCCTATGGTAAGGGAACAAGGGGTTTCCTCAGGGTGCACCAGTTCGATAAGGTGGAATTGGTTAAATTCGTTAGACCTGAGGGCTCCTACCAGGAGTTAGAGGATCTGTTGGGTGAGGCGGAGGAGGTGCTCAGGCTTTTGGGACTATCATATCGGGTAAGGCTACTCTGCACCGGGGACCTCAGCTTTGCCGCAGCCAAATGCTATGATATCGATGTGTGGGCCCCGGGGGAGGGCAAGTATTTAGAGGTCTCCTCCTGTAGCAACTACGAGGACTTCCAGGCTCGCCGCGCGGGGATAAGGTTCAGGGATGGTGGAAAAGTAAGATTTGTCCACACCCTCAATGGCTCCGGAGTGGCCACGGCCAGGTTGCTTGTTGCCCTGCTGGAGACCTATCAGACCAGGGAGGCAGAGCTGATCGTTCCCCCAGTTCTCCGACCCTATCTGGATGGTAGGGAAAAGATAGGATGAGAACTATAAGGTCCAAGGGCCATCTTAAGGTCTTCCTCATCTGGGGAGCGGTGGTTATCGTGATAGGCTTCCTCGCCTATGCCCAATGGCTGGCGCATAAGCTGAGGGAGGATGGCATCCGGGTATCCCATACCTATGCCAGGCTCTGGTCATTGGCCGTCTCGGGGAGGGTAACAGACAAGGATGTCAACTTCATCTTTGAGGAGATCATCGAGAAATCCAACTTCCCCATTATTATGACTGACCCCCAGGGCCAGCCTAAGTTCTGGCGGGGGGTGGGGATCTCCTGGAGGAACCCCAGCAAAGAAGATCTGGATAGGCTAAAGCGGATGGTAAAAGAGATGGACTCCGCACATCCACCCGTTCCCATCTCCATAGAGGAGAAACCCCTGGGCAAATTCCATTATGGCGATTCCTGGATAGTCAATCAGTTGAAGTGGATGCCATTTGTGGGAGTGGGGGTGGTTGGTCTCTTTCTCCTGGTGGGGCTTATTGGCTATAGGAACATAAAGAGAGGTGAGCAGAGGTCGATCTGGGTGGGGATGGCCAAGGAGACAGCCCACCAGTTAGGGACCCCTATATCCTCCCTCTGGGGGTGGCTGGAGCTCCTCAAGGGAAAGGAGAAGGGAGCTCCCTCTACCTCGGAGATCATTGGGGAGATGGAGGGGGATGTGGCTAGGCTCTCCCGGATTGCCTCCAGGTTTGGCCAGATAGGTTCTCCACCGGAGTTGAAGAGTATAGAGATCCTTCCCCTTCTCAGGGATATAGTCGGTTACTTCCGCAACCGTAGCTCCCAGAAGGTGGAGATCTTAGAGGATTATGGGGCTCTGGGGTCGGTAAGGGGCAACAGGGAACTTCTTTTCTGGGCGGTGGAAAATCTGATAAAGAACTCCTTGGACTCCCTTAGGGGGAAGGGGGGGAAGATTACAGTTTCGGCGGGGATGGAGAAGGGAAGGGTGCATATCAGGGTTAGGGATGAGGGAAAGGGCATACCCTCGAGGCTGCGGGGAAAGGTCTTTACCCCCGGTTTTACTACCAAGAAGGGGGGATGGGGCTTAGGGTTGACCTTAGCCCAGAGGATAGTGGAGGAATACCACAGGGGAAAGCTCTCATTGGTTCAGAGCTCCCCTACGGGGACAACCTTTGAAATCAGTCTAAATATGGAGGGAGATGGATAGGAAAAGGATCCTGTGGGTAGACGATGAGATTGAACAGCTCCGCCCACACATTATCCTCCTCAGGGAGAAGGGGTATCAGGTGGAGACTGCCTCCAATGGGGAAGATGCGATGGATATGGTTACAGGGGGGGGTTACGATATCATCCTACTTGACCAGATGATGCCTGGGGCCGATGGTCTTACCACCTTGGAGAGGATCAGGGAAGTAAACCCTATTGTGCCGGTGGTGCTGGTTACAAAGAGCGAGGAGGAGGAGCTGATGGAGGAGGCCATAGGCAAGGAGGTCAGCGACTTCCTTACCAAGCCGGTGAACCCCAGCCAGGTCCTCTCCGTCTGTAAGAGAATCATAGAGGGCAGGAGGATAGTGGAGAGTAAGATGCCCCAAGAGTATGTGGCCCAATCCAGCCAACTGAGAAACCTGCTTTTGAGTGGGCCCCACTGGAAGGACTGGATAGAGATCCACAGGATACTCTCCGAATGGGATCTGAAGCTGGACGGTTACCAGGAGGCGGGTTTGGAGCAGGCCCAGAGGGACCAGAGGAGGGAGTTCAACCTTGAGTTTGGCAAATACATAGAGGCCTGGTATCCCAGATGGCTGCGCGATGAGGATCCCCCTCCCTTATCGGTGGACCTGGTGGCCAACTATCTCTATCCCCTCTTGGCCTCCAAGAGACAGGCTTTCTTCATAGTGGTGGACTGTATGAGACTGGACCAGTGGCTGAAGATTGAACCCCTTTTGACCGACTATTTTGATGTAAAGAGGGACTATTACTACTCCATAATTCCCACTGCTACCCCATACTCCCGCAATGCCATCTTCAGTGGCCTCTTCCCCTCCGAGATCGTCCAGTTCTATCCTCGGCTCTGGTCTGAGGGGGCGGATGAGGAGAGAAGCAGGAACCGGTATGAGAAGGAGCTGTTGGATAACCAACTGGGAAGAATGGGGCTCAAGTTCAAACTTGAGCCCAAGTATGTGAAGGTGGTGAAGGCCTCAGAGGGAGAGGAGCTGGTGCAGAGGATTTCCTCCTTTGCCCAGATCCCCTTAGTCTCCTTGGTATTCAACTTCCTGGACCTTTTGACCCATGGGAGGTCAGAATCTGAGCTGTTGAAAGAGTTGGCCTCGGATGAGTCGGCCTTCAGGTCGGTGATGAGATCCTGGTTTGAACACTCCTCCCTCTTTGAGATATTGAGGTTTATCTCCAGGAGGGATTCTGTGGTCGTCCTCACCACGGATCATGGGAGCATCCTGGGAAATAGGGGCACGAAGGCCTATGGGAAGAAGGACACATCCACCAATCTGCGGTATAAGTATGGGGACAATCTGAACTGTGACCGCAGAGAGGCTATCCTGATTAGGGACCCCGCCGACTATAAGTTGCCCAAGTTGAATATCAGCACCAACTACATAGTGGCCAAGGAGGACTATTACTTTGTCTATCCCACCCGCTATCATGAATACCTGAATAGGTATCGCAACAGCTTTCAGCACGGTGGCGTCTCCTTAGAGGAGATGATCCTCCCCGTGGTTACCCTAAACCCTAGATAGGTGGGCATTTGGCTTCTGGGTTGTGGAAGTGCTTGGACCACCTATTTCTCCTCAGGCCTGTGCTTATGCCTCCCTTGTGGACGATCCTTCTTCTGGGCTACTATCAGGGGAGGAGGCTTGGCAATCTTGGTCCCTTGGGCCGCACATTCCTCTTCTCCACCTTCCTTATGGGAGCCATATACATCCTCAATCAACTGAGGGATATAGAGTCAGATCGGATAAACAGAAAGCTCTTTCTCCTCCCTGAAGGATGGGTGAGCAGTTGGTCTGCCTGGGCCGAGGCCATCATCCTCTTTCTCTTGGCAGGATTTGGGACTTTCAAGATCGCTCCCCCACTTGGTTTTGCCTTCCTTTTTGCTATGATTCTGGGAGCCGCTTACAGCTTTCCTCCCCTCTCCCTTAAGGATAGACCCTGGGGAGGGCTACTGGCCAATATGCTCGGCCACGGTCTCTTGGCCTTCTCCTTCGGCTGGCTGACCGCCTCTCCCTTCTTTAGCCTCAAGCTCCTTTGCTATTCCCTTCCCTATGGACCGGCCATTGGGGCGGTCTATCTGAACACCACCTTGCCGGACAGGGAAGGAGATAGGATCGTGGGGAAGAGGACCTTAGGGGTTATCTGGGGGAGAAGGAGGGTGGTTCTCCTCTCCACCATTTTTGTCCTCTTGGCCGCTGGAGGGGGCTACCTGAACGGGGATCTCCCCCTTTTGGCCTCATCGCTTGTGGTCTTGCCCCTCTTTGTGCGGGCAAACTTCGGCTCAGGTATGGAGGTGGTAGTGAGGGCAACCAAGGTCTCCATCCTGGTCCTCTCTGGAGCTGCTTGTCTCTTTTTCCCCTGGTATTTCCTGCTCCTAGTGGTGGGACTCATAGGCTCCAGATTCTATTATCGGAGGAGGTTTGATCTGGCCTATCCCAGCCTGCGGGGATCTTAAATCAGTTCTCAGGGGTCAGCTTTCAGGTATCAGGAAAAACCCCTGTCAACTGATGACTGCCAACCGACTGCTGACCCCTGTGAACTTAGCGCCCTGCGTGTGGGCTCTATGGGACGCAGATTAACGCAGATCATTAGGATTTACAAAAAACTCCCTGCGGTCAGGGCTCCTGCCCTGACGGAAGAGATTAGCCGTCCGTGTAAATTCGTGAGATTCCGTGGTGAATTGGTGTGATTTCTATTTGTGTAGATTCGTTTATTTGCGCCATTCGTGTTCTAGAGATTCAGTGGTAAGGAGGATTTGACCGTGGCGTCCCGATTTATCGGGATGCCACCTCGATAGTGAATCAGTTGAAGCAGGTATTGGACTTTATTCTTAATTGCTGTTCATCCCTGATCCCCGTGAACTATAACCAAAGGAGGAATTTATGGACGAGATAGGTAAGGTGGTGGTGAATGAATTTGATCCCAGCAATTTCCTGCCCAGTCTCTGGGAGACCTGGAAGGGGGTGGTTACCAGCCCCTCCCTCTTCTTTAGGCAGATGCCCAGGGATGGTGGGGTTCTCCCCCCTCTTCTCTTTATGTTGGTCTGTTTGAGTGTAGATGGACTGCTCATAGGCATTTTTGGGAGAGGCATCAGGGGATTTTTCTCCGCAGCCGTGGGAACTACACTGATGACCTTCCTGATTGCCGCTGTTCTCTATCTTTTCTCCACCCAGCTTTTCCCGGGTAAGGGGAACTACGAGGGGTCGTTCCGCATCTTAGCCTATACAAATGCAGTGAGTGTCTTAGGATGGATACCGGTGATTGGGGTGCTGGCT
This sequence comes from Candidatus Zixiibacteriota bacterium, assembly GCA_030670005.1. Taxonomy (GTDB): domain Bacteria; phylum SM23-81; class DAOVCL01; order DAOVCL01; family DAOVCL01; genus DAOVCL01. Next base: position 7,149 of record DAOVCL010000091.1, read on the forward strand.
GCCCTGTATGGGATCTATATCGCCGCTCGGGGGGTAATGGAAGTGCACGTCCTGGATAGGGGAAAGGCAGGGGTAGTGATAATACTGACCGCACTGGTGATGGTTGTGCTCTCCCTGCTTTTAGGATTTCGGAGTTTCTGAGAAACTCTGAAATCCTAAGTTAGCCGAAGCCATAATGCAATATTGCAATTAGGAGGTGAGAAGAGATGGTAAGGCGTTTCACCTTAGAATATTGGATAGATGATGATTGGTATGTCCTTAGATTAAAGGAAGTTCCAGGCGTATTTAGCCAAGGCGAATCTCCCCACAGCAAAAAGCAAGACCTGACCCCTTGACCCTTGCCCAGATTCGTGCAAACGGCTAAAGATGATTAGACGCAAGATACACCGTCTTAAGTGAAGCATCCGAAAAGCAGCAGTTTAAACTTGAGCTGGGATGCATTGTTTCGGGATGTGGGGTCATTCTCCAGCGGGGTTTACTTCTACAGATTAAAGGCAGGATATTTTATGAAGACAAAGAGGATGTTCCTCCTCAAGTAGGTTTGGAAGACAGGAAGGACAACGCAGAATCGCCCTCTGGACCCTTACCGGAGGGCGATCCTGTTTTTATCACAAAGATCACCCTGATTTTTCATGGACTTCCAGAAGAGTTCCCTAAACCCCTTAGGCAGTGGGG
>DAOVCL010000019.1 GCA_030670005.1 Candidatus Zixiibacteriota bacterium
AGGGATAAAATGGCCATTAAAGATATTGCCAAACAGGTAATCGATACTCTGCCAGACGAGGCAACCATGGATGACATTATCCATGCGCTGTACATCAAGACCAAGTTTGAACATGGTGAACGTGAAATCCAAGAGGGGAAGAGCATTTCACACGAAGAGGCAAAGCAGAAACTGCAAAAATGGGCAAAGTAATTTGGGCACCATCTGCATTAGATGATATCAATTCTATCGCGGAGTATATCGCGAGAGATTCTGTTGACCACGCGGCTCTTTTTGTAGCTCGGTTATTGGAAGTTACAGATCGTTTGCAGGAATTTCCCTTCTCTGGACGTGTAATACCTGAAATTGGCAATCAATCCTGCCCGAGAAATCATTTACAGACCCTATTGTATTATGTATCGGCTCGAAGGCAATGAAGTCTGGATTACTGGAGTCGTGCATGGAGCGCGTCATTGGAATCCTGAATGACCACCTAACCAAGCTCAACCGACCGCTATTCCGCTGCACCCTATAAGTGAACGTTCATCTTATAAAAGCGCATCCCAGAATGGGGTTGAGAGGGTTTCCTCCGCCTGTTAATCTGATGGCCAGTCTGCTATTGTTAAAACACCTGAATCTCAATCCTTCTGTTCTGGGCACGGCCAGCCTTGGTCTTGTTGCTGGCAATGGGATTTTTCTCCCCATATCCCATAGCCTTCAGCCTGTAGGAGGCTATTCCCTTCTTGATTAGATAGTCCATCACCGCCCCTGCCCTCTTCCAAGAAAGGGCTTTGTTGGCACTCTCTGAGCCCCGACTGTCCGTATATCCCTGAATCTCTATCTTTAAGTCAGGATAGGCCTTCAGGGACTCATACAGTTCATCCAACTTGGCCTCTGAACCAGGGGCAAATTTAGCCTTTCCAGAGGCAAACTTCACACCCTCTAAGACCTTCTTCCCCACTGGCTTGGCGGCGGTAGGACATCCATATCTGTCTACCTTTACCCCCAGAGGGGTGTGGGGGCAACGGTCATCTGGATCCAATACCCCATCGCCGTCAGAGTCAACTATGGGACAACCTTGATGGGAGGCTGGGCCTGCTTCGTTGGGACAGTTGTCCTCCACATCCAAGACCCCATCCCCGTCGTTGTCGGGGTCTGGACAGCCATTATCATCCTCGAAACCATCGGAATCCTCAGGCTCGTTGGGGCACTTGTCTGAGATATCCGGGATGCCATCTTTATCGTTATCCGGGTCTGGGCAGCCATCGGCATCCTGGAAACCATCGAGATCCTCAGGCTGAAGTGGACAACTGTCAAGCCTGTCTGGAATGCCATCCTTATCCCGGTCAAGGACAGCCTGAAGGGCTTTGCCAAACCTGAGACCAAAAGAGGCGGCTAAACCTATCCCCTTGCTCCAGGGGGTAAAGACCAGCCCCCTGCTGGATGTGGAGACATCCAACTGGAAAGCGCCTAAATAAAGGCCCAAGCCAAGCGCACTATTGAACCCCTCCCTCCCCCCTATGGCCAGGCCACCCCTTAGGGGCAGCCACTTCAAGAGGTTATATTCCACCCCAGCCGACAACCTTGGTGTGGTGCTTACTCCCGCTGTGTTTCTAAATCCTTGCTCGTAGTCAAAACCAAGGAGGAGGTTGTGGAAACGGCGAGAAACCCCCATTTTCAGGTAAGAGGGGAGACGAGATCTGAAGGGACCGATCTCATAGCTGGAATCATCTGAGGCCACCAGGGTATCCTTCTTGGTTGAGCTGGCGGTTAAAGACTCCGCCTTAAAGGTGAAGAAACCTTCCTCGGTCTTTCTGCCCCATTTGAGAGTTCCTAAGGGGTTAAAGAGGGCCAAACCCACCACCCAACCCTGGCCGAAAGAGCCAGTGGCACCCAAGTCCAGGGAGAACCCCTGTCCACCCTGAGCGTGACGATAGACTATCTCCCCCATCCCCTCAATTGAGCTCTCCGTGGTCAATATGCTCCCCCCTGACCTGGTCACCTCCGCATAGTATAACCCCCTGAGATACTTCAGGCTTGCCCCCACGGAGAACTCGTTAAACCCTTTAAGGTCGAGCCGTTTAGCTGCTGAGATACCTGTAGTTACCTGGGACCAGACCTCCCCATCCACATCGCCGATTTCATATGACCTGTTCAGCTCGTTTCCATAGAGGATGAGTTCAAAGGGGTCTCGGGGCAGGGTAATATTGGAGGCCCCAGAGCCTACTATGAAAAAGCCGTAATTTCTATAGGAGAGGCTGAGGAACCCAAACTCGGCTCCACTATCCAACGAGAGACCAGAGGATGGTATCTTGCCCAGAATGGTCCTTTTATTCCTATCAGAAAGATAACTGCCGTTGTATCGGTTGTAATCGGAGAGGGTGAAGCTATTATTTCCCAAATCTACACCAAAGGAAAGGAAGGAAAGAGAAAGAGTGGGTCCTCCTAATAGACCAAGGTTGGCTGGATTAAAGTAGACCGACTCCTCTCCTCTGGCTATGGCCGAGTAGGCCCCGGCCATCCCTAAGCTTCTGGCCTGAAAGCCAACAGACGACCGGGCGTCATTGAAGATCAAAAATAGAAGCAGTAAGGCAAAGAGAGGTATCCTCTTAACCATAAGCATCAATCCTTCCCTACCTTAGCCCCTACCTCCAGCCTGGCGGTAATCTTCAGGTAATCTCCGGGGCAGATCTTTATCGGCTTGCCCTGGGTGCCTGGTATCTCCACTTTCGTGCGGAGGAAGATAAGGGAGTCTCGAAAAACCTGGAGATCCTGATGGCTGAGATGGATGGAGAGCGCGCTTTTTACTGCCCTATCGACTATTCCAGATCTATCTGTATGGCCAGGCTTTAGATCAAGGCTATCCGGGGGTGTAGGGATAATGAGGGAGGCCCCGCTGTCCAAATTGGTGGAATCCGGGTCAAAGTAGAAAGTAACCGAGGCCCCCAGGGGACGGTGATTTACCACCTGGGCGATAATCGCTCCTGATTTGAGGTTATCCTCAACAAAATCCCTGGTATCCTCCCCAATCTCTACCCTGGTAGTGCCTCCCTCTATGGTTTGGGGCTGAAGGATGAGCTCCAGCGGGGACCAAATGTGGTAGCTGATGAGAACCGTATCTGAGCTCTCGGCATCACCATCATATTCCCCATCCCCTACCACAATGCTACCCTTGGTTTCGATCTTTCTGGGAAGTGAGTTGACAAAGGGGACTATGTTGCTGTTCGTGCTGTCGAACTGAATGGTCCCTTCGGCCTCAGGGGGGATATACTCCTGGCCCTGAGGGATAGTAAGCTCCTCTAAGGGGATGCTTCCCTCGTCATACCCCTGTAAACATAGGGAATCGAGTTCCAAGGGGAAGTTGACCCCATTTTTCACCTCCAGATCCATCCTTACAGAGGAGAGAGAAATTGCCTTCAAGCCTTTGGGCAGGTCAATCAACAGCTCCTCCGGCTCCATCCTTATCCTGGTTGGCTCCAGCATTCCCGCAAAACGGGAGAGGATAATCCGACTGCTCTCTACATTACCCTTGATCTCCTGTGAACTGGAGACATAAACCTTCTCCTCACCCGTATCCTCTGTCTCCACTACCACCCTAAAGCGGATAAATTGAGGTTTATCCAAGCTAATGGGGCGAAAAATATAACCGTCCAGGGGAATATCATCTGAGATACTATTGTTTGCCGGTATATGCCAAGAGTGGGAAAAGGAGGAGCCTTCTCTGCTAAAGTCCAAGAGGGTAAGCGTTGCCTGGCCACTCAGGTTAAGCTCATTATAAAGGTAAAAGTGAACGCTTCCCTCCTTAATCACCGCCTCCTGGATGAGGTTGTCGCTTTCCACTTCGATGGAGTCATTTTTAGTGATCGTCTGGGATGGAATCTGGGCGAGGGCCTCGCTCACCTTCAAGGTGGAGATACTGGCCAGCAGGTCAATCATCTGAGTGAGAGTGTCAATATAGACGGAGTCTCCATTGGTTCCGGGTGTTCGCCCGGATATTTCCATAATCTGGATGTGGTGAATGGTTTTGCCCCCCAAATCAAGGGAGTCTATAACCTCTTCCTCGGGTCCGATTAGGCCAGCGAAGTTCAACTCTCCGACGGTTATTCCACTGGTGCTATCGTTAACAGAGATTACCATATTCTCTACGGGAAAGGGGAAGTGGTTGATTAGTTCTATCCTAAAGTATCCACTATCCACTGTTACAGAATCGAAGGTGCTGAACCTGCTCTTCTTCTCCAGAGGTGGGAAGGTGAAGGGATCTATGGAGGTACTCGCCCCCTGGAACTGACCCAAGGAGGGATTGACCTCGGTCAGTCTAACATTTACTGGATCGGCCTGGGCCCCGCTGATCCTCACCGGTCCCAGCTCCTTACTATACTCCTTGGTGTTTGGATCAATGGTCAGGTTGTCGGCCACCCTTAAGCCAGATAAGGTGTCCCTGAGGGAGAAGAAGAGGATGTCACCAATAATGGAAAGATACTCCTCATCCTCTGCAATCTTGGGCATGCGGTAGGTTTTGTTCATCAGGGGGAGAATAACATTTATATCCCAGGTAGGGGACTCAGGCTTCTTCACAGAACAACCGGCGAAGAGCTGGGAAAAGAGAAGGAATGATACTGGTAAACCGGTTTTGAGGAAAACCTTCCACTTCTTTTCTTTAACTTTTAAAGCCACAGTATGTCCTTTCTTACAGGGATTCTCAGTGCGGCAAAGCCGCAACCAAACACCAGCCACAGATTACACGGATTTCACTGATGGGAAAAACTACAATCGTAGCTCGTTACTCGTAGGGTCCCCCGGGGCTTACGCCCCTTCAGCGGACATGGATAGAAGACCCACACTAAAGTGCAGTAGAATGTTTTCTAATCTCCGTCAGGGCAGGAGCCTTAGACGGCATTTCTGAAAGAGCTGCCCCCTAAGGATATACCGTTTTTTGCCAAGACAGCTCGAAATTATAGGCTTTCACCTTTAAGGTGAAAGAGGGGGTTAAACTCAAATTTTGTGAACTCTTTATTTTCTATATCGGCAGATAAGGTCATTTTCTTTAGCGGGATTTTCTTGATTCTCCATAAAAAGATATTGCGGTGAATTGTAGCTCCAGGATTAGCTTAAAAATGAGAGGGGATTTGCTCTTGTCAAGCAGAGTTCAAGTAAGCACATAGATGCTAAATTATGGTTTGGATCACCGGAGAAACAGGGGGCATTAAAAAGAGGGCACCGCACAGAACGATGCCCCCTTTGATGAGAGACTGTCTTCCCTTATTTCAGGGGAAGGATCTCTATCCTTCTGTTCTTGGTTCGACCAGCCTTAGTCTTGTTGCTGGCAATGGGATTTTTCTCGCCATAACCAATAGCCTTTAGCCTGTAGGAGGCTATCCCTTTGTCAATCAGATAGTTCATCACTGCCTTTGCCCTCTTCTCAGAAAGAGCCTTGTTGGAACTGGCCTTGCCCCAACTGTCCGTGTATCCCTGGATCTCTATCCTTAAGTCAGGATAGGCCTTCAGAGACTCATATAGTTCATCTAACTTAGCCTCTGAACCAGGGGTAGGCTTGGTCTTCCCAGAGGCAAAAGTCACACCCTTCAAGACCATCTTCCCCACTATCTTGGCTGCAGTAGGACATCCATACCTGTCTACCTTTACCCCCATAGGAGTGTGGGGACAGCGGTCATCTGGATCTAGGACTCCATCACCGTCAGAGTCCACTATGGGGCAACCCTGATTGGAGGCTGGGCCTGCCTCATTGGGACAATTGTCCTCAACATCTAAGATCCCATCATTGTCGTTGTCTGGGTCAGGGCAGCCGTCGTCATCCTGGTAACCGTCCAAATCCTCGGGCTCGTTGGGGCACTTGTCAGAGATATCCGGGATGCCATCATTGTCGTTATCGGGGTCAGGGCAGCCGTCATCATCCTCGAAACCATCGAAATCCTCAGGCTGAAGTGGACAGGCATCAAGATCGTCTTTTATTCCATCTCCATCAGAGTCCTTAACCCTCTCGATGTAGTAGGTTACTCCGGCAAATCCCTCTACAATGCCCCTGCTTCTGTCCAATAGATCTGTGTCCGTGCTGAGGTCAGCCCCCAAGCCGGTGAGGAAGTTAAACCTAACCCCACCGTTTATCCCTAAGTTCTCCGTGACGAAATATTCTAAACCACCACCTACCCCAACGGTAACCTCTGTGGCCGTAAAGTCATCCCTGGGATTATCATCCTTGTCGAGGCTGGGTATATCATCTCCGGTACTATAATCGGTTACCTTCCAGATATTGGCCCCCAATCCCAAGGTCACATAGGGGTTAAATTTGGGGTTGTCAGGGATGATGCTGTAATAGCCGTTTACCTCTATAGGAATGAGATCCCAAACTGCGGAAGCGTTATCACTGGGACTGGGGAAGGCGAAACCGACTCCATCACTTCCAGTGGTAGTATCACTCCAAATCCTGGCGAAGCCACCGCTTAATCCTACCGCGAAGTTTTTGTTGATCCCATACTTGACCACAAGCTTACCCTGAGGGCCTAGAGCCCAAATATCCGAGTGATCACTCAGCACAGGCTTGATGGGTGAAACCAATCCTCCTACGCCTATCTTGCCGGTCAGGTCAATCCCAAAGGCTGGAAGGGTTAAACCCAAAGCCAGAATGGAAACCATAAAAATAAGTATGCCTTTTTTCACCTTCTTACCTCCTTCTTTTTAGTGCTTTTCCTAAAACCAAAACATAGTAAAGGAGCATATGCTCCCCAGGTCTTTTCTATCTCCTTCTATCACCCCCTTTTTCAATGTGATTTTTCTCATATTAAGGGAACGGTCTTAAATTTCCTTAATAACTAACACACCAACCATTCGGTGTCAAGTCTTTTTTTTAGTTAATTCGTTTTTTCTGGGTAATCACACTCCACCCTGAGGATGCATCCTGTGCATAGAGGGAGTCTGGCCTTGCAAATCCTCCTCCCATGCTCGATAAGGCTTAGATGCAGGGGGTAGACAAGCTGGGGTGGAGTAATCCCCTCCAAGACGGCCTGAGCCTGGAGGGCATTAGAGATTTGAGGGACGAGGCCTATCCTCTTGGATGCCCTGAGAATATGAGTGTCTACTGGCATAGATGACCTTCCCAGAGAGAATAACAGCACACAGGCAGCAGTCTTTGGTCCCACCCCTTTAAACTGAAGGAGATATTTTTGGGCCCGATCGGAATCCATCTTCACCAGAAAGGAGAGATCAAGCCCACCCTCCTGCTGATGGATTTCCTCCAAGAGGGCCTTTATTCTCCTTGCCTTCTCATTAAAGAGACCACCTATCTTTATGGCTTCAGCTATCTCCTCCTGGGAGGCCTTCTGAGCCTCTTCCCAGGTAGGAAATCTCTCTTTAAGATTCCTGAAGGCGCGATGGGAGTTCAGGTCAGATGTGTTCTGAGAGAGAATGGTGGCAATGAGCTCTGAAAGGGGATCTCTCTCCTTTTTCCGTTGCAGGTGGCCATACTCAGACTGCAGAAGTCGGAATATTCTCTCTACTTTATGGGAACTCACAGTTAAAATCTCACCACTGATCACCATAGCGCCACAAAGCCGCAACCAAACAAGGGCCACAGATTAGAATGAAAAGACGAAAGCCAAGAGGCGAAAAGGGGAAAATGGAATGCAGAACCCCGATTCTGCCATCTTCCTCTCTTGCCGTCGGGTGAGGCATCTGAGGGCGCGGCGGATTTATCAAGCAAGGTTCGGGTCGGATAAATGCGACCCTACATACTCTCACGGTTAGATCAGGAGATCTGACAGCTCAGAATTGCTAAAGTCTGAAAAAAATACCTGACCCCAGGGAACTGTTACTTGTTTGCTTATCCACCCCGGCAGAGGTTATAGATGAGAAACTCCAAGGCCAACCTGGGCTCAGAACCGCCACTTTTTATCTCTACCTCCGCCTGGAGGATGTGCTCCAGTCCCCTCTCCAAGTCCTGGATGGCAAACCTCTCGGCCTGATGGATATATCCCTTGAGGTAGTAAGGATGAACCCCCAATTTCTTGGTAGAACCCAGCTTTATCTTCAGAAGAATGGTGAAGTGTCTGGATATCATCGCCAGAATTCCTCCCAAGGATTCGCCACTTCGCAGAAGGGCATCAAGTATTTTCCAGGATTTCCCCAGATCCTTATCTCCCAGGGCAGAGGTCAGATTAAAGATGTTGTAAGGCTTACCCCCGGTAAAGAGATTGAGGACATCCTCTTCACCGATCTCCTCCCTCTGGCCAACATAGAGGGAGAGCTTCTCCAGCTCATTGGAAAGGGTCATCAGGTCCTCTCCGGCCAAAAGCCAGAGCCTATGGGCAGCCTCTTCTGTTATGCTCTTTCCCTGTTTTCCCGCCCTCTTCATTATCCAGGAGGGGATCTCCCCCTCCTTCAAGGGAAAGAACTGAATGGGGGTGGAGACCTGAGAGAAATCCCTGATGAAGGCAGACCGGGGATCTGTATGGGGGGCGATGAGAACCAGGCAGGTAGTAGAAGGGGGCGATTGCAGGAGATCGAGGAGCGCCTTTCTTGTTCCTAAGTTGAGTCGGTTCGCCCTTCTTATCAGAAGGAGCCTCCTTCCCGAGAGCATAGGGAGGGTAGTGGCTAAGTCAATTAGCCTCTCCCCATCAACCTCATCTCCATAGACGAGATCAAGATTAAAGGAACGCAATGATGGATCAATTAGTTTCTCTGTAAGGGCTTCGATGACCTCCTCCAGCAAGAGCTCCTCCTCTCCAAAGAAGAGGTAAGAAGGGGCTATCTTCCCTTTTTTTAGATCATTAAGAAGCGCTGTCGCTCTCATATTCCTCAGTATGCAGTTCCCAGTAGTCAGGGGTCAGTAGTCAGGTATTTTCCCTGATCCCTGTAAACTGATCCCCGACAACTGTTAAGTTGTGCGGAGAGAACCTCCCACCAGCAGGGCATCCAATGCCCGCCAAAAATCCTCCTCTTGCCTGATGGCTAACCGCATCCGCAGGGAGAGGATGGGGAACTTAAATGGGAGGAGATCAGTGAGCTTTACTTCATCCTTCTCCGTGGTTACTACCCAATTGGCCCCCCTCCTTTCTGCCTCCTTCCATACCTCCTCTACCTCATCCCTCTTATAGAAGTGATGGTCGAGATACCTTCTTTTACCCACCAGGATTGCTCCCAGGTCCTCAAGGGAGAGCTCAAAGGATGTGGGATTCCCCAGGGCGGAGAGGGCATAGACCCCTTTGCCTCTGAGTTTCCTTAGTGAAATCTCCTCATCCTCCCCCAGCAAATGGAGGGACTGGGGAAGATAGGCCGCCTCAAAGAGGGCAATATCCCCCTTGAGCCTCCGCAACTTTCGCTTAAGATCCCCCAAGTTACTGGCCTGATCTGCCCTATTGAGGAGGATAATGTGGGCCCTTCTCACCTCACCTAAAGGCTCCCTCAGGGGGCCGGCGGGAAGGAGAAATCCATTCCCCCAGGGATTGGAGGAGTCAATGATTAATATGTCCACATCCCGGTAGAGGCCCAGATATTGAAATCCATCGTCTAAGATTAAGGGAAAAAATCCCCTGGCTTGGGCCATTCTCCCGGAGCGGAATCTATCTCTTTCCACCAGCACTGGAATCCCATATTTGGCCAGAAGGTAGGGTTCATCTCCCACATCCTTAGGGCTTAGCCCCTTTACCTCCTCCAGCAAAAGAAGCCCTCTTCCCTTACGGCCATACCCTCGGCTGAGCACTCCTGGTCTATAGCCTCTTTGCTTCAGCCCCTGGGCCAGGTAGAGGACAAGCGGGGTTTTGCCACTTCCCCCTAAGGTGAGATTTCCCACTGAGATAACTTTGACCTCAAGACTCCTCTGGGGGATAACCCCCCTTCGATAGAGGGCAGTCCTCAGCTTCCAACCTAAGAAGTAGAGAGGGACAAAGGGTAGGCCCAGGAGGAAAAGGGGAGAACCCTTAATCCTCGGTTCCAATTCCTATTTCCTTTAATATGGTCTGGGCCACCCATTCAGATCTACCCGACCTTTCCACCAGTGCCTTCTGAGCAGATTTCCCCCTCCTTTCCCTCTCCTGAGGATCCCTGAGAAGTCTCCTCCAGACCTGGGCCAGCTCATCCTCATCCCTGACCATTATCCCTCCTCCCTCCCTTAAGAGGGCCTCTGCCCCTTCAGGGTTCCCCTGCATATAGGGTCCAAAGATGACAGGAACTCCAAAGGAGGCCGGCTCTAAGGGATTATGTCCACCAAATGGCTCCAAACTTCCCCCGATAAATGCTGCATAGCAGATCGAATAAATCGAAGAAAGCTCACCATATGTATCCAGGAGGATAACCCTCTCTTTCCCTCTTCGAGAGGCCTGGCTGCGACGGATGTAATCAAATTCCTCTCTCTTCAAAATCCTCTCCACCTCCTCCAACCTGTCCAGATGCCTAGGGGCTAAGATGAGGGTTGCCTGGGGTGAGTCCACCTGGGAGAAGGCCTGGAGAACCTTTTCCTCCTCCCCACTTCTGGTGCAGCCGGCCACCAACACCTTTTCCTCAGGCCCAATTCCTAGATCCCCCCTAAGCTTAGGGGATAAAGAAAGGTTCTGCGGGCGATCGAACTTAAGCTCCCCCACCACGGTTAACCTCTCCCCCTTTACCCCTAAGCCTTCAAATCCCCTTTTATCCCTCTCCTCTCGGCAGAATATCCTGGTAAATGAGTCAAAGAGATAGGGGAAGAGGGACTTCAAGAGCTTATATTTAGAGGAGGGGGATAGGCGAGCGTTGACCAAGAAGATGGGACAGCCCCGTAGTTTAGCCTGATATATTAGGTTAGGCCAAAGCTCAGACTCAGCGATGATCAAAGCCTTTGGCCTAAGGGAGTTAAACAGCTTGGCCAGGATGGGAGGAAGATCCAGGGGAAGGAGAAAGGAAGTGGCGTTGGGAAAAAGGGACCGGGCCCGCTGCAGCCCAGTCTGGGTGGTTGCCGAGAAGGAGAGAGGAAGCAAGGAGGCCTGGGATTTTATCCTCTTGGCCAGAGAGACCAACAGGCTCACCTCCCCGATGGAGGCACCATGGAGCCAGATTCCATCTCTTCTTACTCCCTGAGGGAGAAACCCAAGCCTGCCCCTTACTCCATACCCCTTGAGCAGGGAGAGGGGAAGAAGAAAGGGAAGGGAGCTAATCAGGATGAGCCAAGACATAAATGTATATATGCCTCTCATCTTGAGAAGAAGTTATCTGCCCTGCGGTTAATTTCCCTTAGCCTCCTCTCCAATTCTCCTCTCTTCTCCTCCAAGGCCCCATCCTTTAGGTTCCTCTCCACCCAGAGGGGAGGGCCCTCAATGACCACTGCCCGGGAGAAGGGATGGGGAATGAGGAAGCCATCCCAACTGGGGAGAACCAGCCTCTTCTGGGCAGATGCGCCCAAGGGGACAATGGGGAGCCCAGTCCTTTGGGCAAGCAGGATGATCCCGGGTTGAACAACCTCTCTTGGCCCCCGAGGACCATCAGGGGTGATGGCTAAGCTCTTCCCCCTGGCCTCCTGGGATAGCTCAAAGAATCCCTTCAATCCCCCCCTTGTGCTCGATCCTCTCACCGGAAGGTAACCCAAGCCCTTCACTACCCTGGTCACCAACTCCCCATCTGAGTGCTGACTGATGAGGACATCTATCCCCATTCTGCGGTAGAAGTAGATGAGGACGAACATCCTTCCATGCCAGAGGGCATAGATAACCCTTCTCCCCTTCTCTCCTTCTCCCAAAAACCTTATCCTTAGGCTCTTCCCCCAGGAGAGAAGTAGATGGGGACCTAAGAAGGTAACTAAACCCAGGCTAACCTTTCCCGCCATCCTCTAAAACTTCAGCCACTATCTGGGCGGCCCGGAAATAGGCTCCGGGCCCTCCCAATACCTTTTTAACCTTTAATAGCCCCTCCCTCATCTCCCTCCTCCTTGGTTCATCTTTAAGCAGTCTCCAGGCCTCATAGGCTATGTGCTCAGGATCTGCCCTCTTCTGGATAAGCTCAGGGGCCAGTGGCTTCCCGGCCAATATGTTAACCATCCCTATATAAGGAAGCCGGACCAGTAGCCTCCCCAGAAGCCAGGAGAGGGAAGAAAGCCGGTAGACTATCACCATTGGCGTCCCTAAAATGGTTGCCTCGATGGTTGCCGTCCCTGAGGCCACCAGGACCAGGGAGGAACCAGCCATAAGCTCATAATTTCTCCCTTTTAGGATCTCCACCTCATAACCTTTGACTAAAGATCTAGCCAGATCGGGTGGGATATTTGGCGAGAGAGCCAAAAAGGGCCTTACCTTAACCTTTTTGGACAATAGCCTGCAGGCCTCAAGCATAAGAGGAAGAATCCTTTTTACCTCTTCCTTCCTGCTTCCGGGGAAGAGACCCAGAACCTCCTCCCCATTCTCCACTCCTATAAGCTGGCGAAAGGCTTCACCCTTCGGCTCTTTCCCTATAACCTCTATCAGGGGATGACCGACAAAATCGGCCCTGAGCTTTACCCGGTGATATAGATCCTTCTCAAAGGGGAAGACAACTATGGCCCTGTCCACCAGTCGGGCTATCTTCTTTATCCTCCATCCCGCCCAGGCCCAGACCTGAGGGCAGATATAATAGACAAGAGGGATCCCTCTCTTTTTTACCTGGCGGGCAAATCTCAGGTTGAAGCCAGGATAGTCAACCAGGATTACCAGATCAGGCTTTTTCTTCTCCAGAAGTTCAATCATCTCCTTCATTACCCTGCGAAAGAAAGGGAGCTTCCTCAGTGGTTCTGTAAACCCGATCAGGGAAAGGTCCTGGATATGGTAGTTGAGCTCCACCCCCTCATCCTCCATCTTTGGCCCACCCATTCCGAAGAAGTGGGTTTCAGGAAGAAGTTCCTTCAATCGATGGATGAGACCGGCCGCATGTAGGTCTCCAGAGGCCTCACCGGCTAAGACCATCAGCTTGACATTTCGGAATTTCTTAGAAATTCCGATGGGTCGGGGGCAGTTTGAAGTCCCGCACTTATGCATAAGTGCCGGATTCAATCATGACAGCGGAGCAATCCGAGTCCCGACTGTAGGTCGGGAAGGGGCGAGAGACCCCAGGGAGAACTTTGCGAGCGAAGTCAGCTAAGTTCGGCATCTTATGGCATCCACTATCTTTAAGGCCAGCCTTAGGGCCTTCAACCCCTCCTTGCCAGAGACAGGGGGGGGATTGCGGCTTGCTATCGCCGAGAGGAATGAGGAGAGCTCCTCCCGCAGGGGATCAATCCCCTCGTCGGTTATTATCCTGCGGATGAGGCTCTTACCATCCAGGTCAAATATCCTCTCACCATTCTCCTTCCTCTGGGAAGGGAGGAGCCTGTATACCTCTACGCTCTTCTGGATAAAGTCAAGGGAGAGGTAAGAGTCCTTCTGGAAGATCCTCAGCTTGCGCATTGACTTGGCTGATATCCTGCTGGCCGTGAGATTGGCCACACAACCGTTTTCAAAGCCAATGCGGGCGTTGGCAATATCCTCCTCCTGGGAGATAACAGCCACCCCCATAGCCTCTACGGACTGAGGTCGGGAGTTCACCAAGGCAAGGACAAGGTCTAAATCGTGGATCATAAGATCCAAGACAACGGCTACATCCATCCCTCGGGGGTTGAAGGGGGAAAGCCTATGGGCCTCTATGAACCGGGGCTTTATCCCCATCCCCTTTAACGAGGCAAAGGCGGGGTTGAATCTCTCTATATGGCCCACCTGAAGGATTTTCCCCTCACTTTGGGCCGTCCTTACCATCTCCTCTGCCTCATCTAGGCTGCGGGCGATAGGCTTCTCCACCAGGACATCAAGCCCCCGGGTGAGGGCCTCCATCACTACCTGGTAATGGGAGACGGTAGGGACAGCAACCACCACAGCCTCTGCTTCCCTCAGGAGGCCATTTAGGCTGGGCCAGGCCCTAAGCCCCAGGCTCTTGGTCACCCCTATCCCTCTCTCCTCATCCCTGTCGAAGAGACCTATCACTTGGGCCTGGGGAAGCTCTAAAAGCCTGTGCAGGTGATATTTGCCTAAGTGGCCAACCCCTATTACTCCTACCCTTACCTTCTGCAAATTCTCCCCTTTGTGGCTAAATTACCAAAAAAGGGGCCTGTAGTCAATCCATAATTTCTCAGCCTGCTCATATTTTAGATTATATATGGGATAGACGGAGGAGAAAAGAGGAAAATTGAGGGCTGTATGGAGGCAGTTAGCCCTCCTTAATATAAAAAGCCCACCTGTTACCAAGGTGGGCCACAACCCCAAATAAGTATATACTATCTTCATTACTATGGGGGAAAGACGTTCCTTTCCGCCCGATATGAAATCGGGCGCTACAACTCTCGTTGTTCTCGGGGTTTCAGCCCACCGCAATAGCTTTAAATGATTATGGAACGACAAAACCAAGTGAATAATTCGAGTTAAAAGGAATCAAATTAAAATACCTTGACAGAGAAGGAGGATTCTGGTATTCTGAAAAGGTACCTGAACTTCTCAGAAAAGGGGGTGATCAAACCGCAATAAACCATTGTTTTCACTGTAAGGCAAATCTTAACCAGATGGTCAAAGGAAAGGAGGATGGTTATGGCACGGTATCCGTCACTCTTGACTATTTTGCTGATCGCACTGATGGCGATCATAGTGCGACCTGCTGTCTCTTTGGCTCAGTGGGTGGAGGATGGAGTCCCCATCTGCACGGCAACAGGGACTCAGTGGTTCCCCCAACTTGTCTCCGACGGGGTAGGGGGAGCAATCATCACCTGGGAGGACGAGCGTGACGGCGACTGGGACATCTACGCTCAAAGGGTTGATTCCTCTGGCGCAGTGCTGTGGATCACCGATGGGGTGGAGATTTGCATGGCAACGCTGGGTCAGAGGCTTCCCCAGCTTGTCTCCGATGGGGCCGGAGGGGCGATCATCACCTGGTATGACTACCGCAGCGGCTCCACCGACATCTACGCCCAGAGGGTGGATTCCTCCGGCACAGTGCTGTGGACCACCGATGGGGTGGAGATCTGCACAGCAATGTGGTATCAGGATAGACCCCAACTTGTCGCCGATGGGGTCGGAGGGGCAATCATTACCTGGGAGGACCGCCGCAACCTTAACCCCGACATCTACGCCCAGAGGGTGGATTCCTCCGGCACAGTGCTGTGGACTGCCGATGGAGTGGCCATCTGCACGGCAACGTCGTTTCAGGGCTGTCCAGAGCTTCTCACCGATGGGGGCGGAGGGGCAATCATCACCTGGGAGGATAAGCGCAACGGCCATTATGACATCTACGCCCAGGGGGTGAACAGTTCGGGCATAACCCAATGGGCAGCCAATGGGGTGGCTATCTGCACAGCAGCGTCGAGTCAATACTTTCCCCTGCTTGTCTCCGATGGAGCCGGTGGGGCGATCATCACCTGGCAGGATGAGCGCAGCGGCTATTATGACGTCTATGCCCAGAAAGTTGATGCCTCCGGCACAGTCCAGTGGACCACCGATGGCGTAGCCATCTGCACGGCAACGGGGTCCCAGTGGCACCCCCAACTTGTCTCCGATGGGGTAGGAGGAGCGATTATTGCCTGGGGTGGTAGTGACATCCAAAGTCAGGGGGTGGATGCCTCCGGCACAGTGCTGTGGGACACCAATGGGGTGGAGATCTGCACGGCATGGGACGAGCAGTGGGCATACCCTCGGCTTGTCTCCGACGGAGTCGGGGGAGCGATCATCACCTGGCCGGACTATCGCGATGGCTACGCACACATTGACATCTACATCCAGAGAGTGGATACCTCCGGCACAGTGCTGTGGGACACTAATGGGGTGGCCATATGCAGGGCAACTGGGAATCAGGAGAATCCTCAGCTTGTCTCCGACGGGGTCGGAGGGGCAATCATCACCTGGGAGGACTACCGCAGCGGCCACTGTGACATCTACGCCCAGAGGGTGGACCACGAAGGGCATGCTCCGCCGACAGGCGTTCCTTACAATGGTCAGGCACCAGAGTTGCCCCAGTTATTCTCGTTGTCCCAGAACTACCCCAATCCATTTAATTCCACCACCCTCATCCGCTACCACCTGCCAGCTGTCAGCAGTCAGCTGTCAGCGATCAGCCTAAAGATTTACAACATTCTGGGAGAGGAGGTAAGGACACTGGTGGAGAAGGAGCAAGTCTCTGGCTACTACTCCGTGATCTGGGATGGGAGGGATAGCCTGGGCAAAGAGGTCTCCAGTGGCATCTACCTCTACCGGCTTGAGGCCGGGGAGTTCAGGGACGTGCGGAGGATGGTGCTTTTGAGGTGACTCCACCGCCTCTTCCGCCAGACTGTATCCCAAAAAGAGAACGGACAGACCTGAAGGTCTGTCCCTACACCACTTTCCAAGACCTCGGAGTAAAACGGGTCGGATGAATCCGACCCCTACGGTTTTGAACCTCCCGTAGGTTCCAACCTGCAGGAGGTTATTATTTCACCTGCAAAAGCACACAAGAAGGGGAAGGAGTCTTAAAATGGGGTTGACAAATTTAGCTCAATCTTTATCTTGCTATCCCCACCAGTTGGCAGCGGTCAGGGATCAGCAGTCAGTTATTCGTCAGTTGTCGGTTGTCAATTGTAACTGATTTTCCCTGATCCCTGCTCCCCAACCCCCGTGAACTGTTATAAAAAAGGAAATCTATGCCAGTTTTGAGAAAAGAGCTTGGCGTGCTCGATATTTTTTGCATAGCATCAGGGGCTATGATCAGTTCCGGCCTGTTCATTTTGCCTGCCCTTGCCTATAAACAGACCGGCCCTGCGGTGATCTTCTCCTATGTTCTGGCAGGCATTCTGGTGATACCGAGCATGCTGGCCAAAGCCGAACTGGCTACCGCAATGCCGAAGGCTGGAGGGGATTATTTCTTTATAGAAAGAAGTATGGGGTCTGCCGCAGGCACGCTGGGGGGAATCGCCGCCTGGCTCTCCTTGAGTCTCAAAAGCGCCTTCGCCCTGCTGGGGATAGGCATATTTGCCCGGTTGGTAAATCCAGATATCCCGGTAACACAAATAAAGCTCATCGCGATCGGATGCTGTGGCTTCTTTATGCTCGTCAACCTGATCGGTGCTAAACCCACAGGTAGGCTTCAGGTTTTTCTGGTTCTCGGACTCATTGGTATCCTCGTTTTTTACATACTTCGTGGGTCCCTCTCCCTCCAGCCCCAACGGTATGTTCCTTTTATGCCTTTTGGTTTGGGTTCC
>DAOVCL010000117.1 GCA_030670005.1 Candidatus Zixiibacteriota bacterium
CCTCATCGCCACCAAGGAAATCCTCAAGGCTTATGGTTGCTGCCGGGGGATACCAACCACATATGTGCTGAATAAAAAGGGAGAGATCTACAAAACCTATGTTGGCTATAGGGAAAAATCAGTCTTCGAGGAGGACATAAAAACCCTCCTAAGCCAGTAGAAATCATTAACGAAATTAGCCAAAGTCGGCGGGGCTTTTTTGATAGAATAACAGAATTTTTATTCACCCTCTCCATCCTGGCTATTATTGTAACCCGCATTCAAGAGCTGTCAAGAGGTAACTCCTGACAGCACACTTTTGATCGACATCAGGCTTGCCCGAGGCTCCGCCCAGGGGAGATGTCTCCCACATCCTAACTCGCTTAGATGTAACCCACACAAGGAGAGCATTGGTGGACGAGTTTTATTTATCCTGATCATCCTGTCAATCCTGTCCAAGAAATGGAAGTTCCTACACTATTAAACGAAACCTCCCGTTCCGAAAACTCTCGGGACGGAAGGCTTCTATTGCCATTCGGGGTTTTGGCTCACCGCAATGATTTTTTCATTGCCAGCAGTGCCTACTTCTCAAAGAGGGAGGGATCAATCTCTGTGTTCACCTCTAAGTTGGTTATCTTGAACTGAGAGAGTTCTTCTCCGTTAAAGGTCGTTATCCCTTTGAAGGGGAAACTAATTCCCTTCACCTTCTTATAGTCAGAAAAGGAGACAACAACCTCCCCTTGGCCCATCTGAGATTCCCCGAAGTGGGATTGGCCTATGATCTGATAGGTTGAGGGGTCAACATAGGTCTTTACGCTATCCACTACCCCCGAGCTATCAGGTGGAAACTGGAGGAGAAGAGTAAAGGCTTTCTTCCCTTGGAAATCCTCTGATGGCAGAACCTCTACATTTATCTTACCTTCCTTCCACTCCTTGAGGAGGTTTAGGCGGTCACGGGATGTCTGCCCTTTGAGCTGTTCTACCTGTTGGGGAGGGAGATCCATCACCCCTTGAGGCCCTTCCATCCAACCCCTCTCCCCATCGAAGACCTGAACCATCCGACCATATGGAGAGCTAATTTCCTGCCTTATCCTGCTGGGGAAGATCTGGTATTGGGTAATCGACATAGCCATATCCCCTTGGGGACCCTTCATAGTGACCTCTAAATCAATAACCATATTCTTTATCCCCTCAATGGCCTTCTCCCCTCCCATTGCCTTCATAACCCGATTCAATATCTCCTCTGCTTTGCCCTTGGATGGTTGGTGCAGAGCAGCCTTCTTACGGGTATCTTTCCCTTGTCTCTCTGCTGCCTGAGCGGGGACAAAGGAAACCATCAAGATCAGGGCCAATGTTAGCCCCCCAAGAATCCTCTTGGTCATAAATCCCTCCTTGTTATTTTTTAGATATTGTCAAAAGACATAACCAAAGAGCGCACAGAGATTATTTAAAGCATGGACTTGTGAAACATTGCTATCCCTCCCTTCTGTACTACAAACTTGCAAGATCTTGTTCTTTTGACAAAGTTTTAATAGAACACAGATGATACGGATTACGCGGATTTCCACAGGTTTTTACTTTATTTAATCCGTGAGAATCTGTGTCATCTGTGTTATCCGTGTTCTATTGTTTTGAAATTTTGTTTGCAGCTTGCTGCGTTATGCCCTCTGTGGTTCGTTTTATATTCTTTCATAGTATTCTTGACACTACCATGGTTTGCTCAATTCTCCTATCTGACTTGAATTTCAATGCATTGGCCCTCCTAATCTAAGATTCTTTGTAACTAATCATCGAAAAAACCCTGTATCCCTCAAGTTTTTCCCTTCCCTTAAGGTCGAGAAGCTCTATCAGAAAGGCTACCTCCACCACAACTCCCCCCAACTTCTTCACCAGCTGGCAAGTGGCCAAGGCGGTGCCACCGGTGGCTAAGAGATCATCTAAGATTAAGACCTTGTCTCCATTTCTTATGGCATCCTGGTGAACCTCTAAGGCATCCCTTCCATATTCCAGCTCATACTCTGCCCTTATGGTCTGGGCAGGAAGCTTGCCTGGCTTTCTCACCGGCACAAAGCCCACCCCCAACCTGTAAGCAAGGGCACCACCAAGGATAAATCCCCTGGACTCCACACCTACTATCAAATCCACTCCTCGGGAGACATACCTCTCATAGAGGGCATCGATCACTCCCTTGAATGCCCTTCTATCCTTTAACAGTGTCGTTATATCCCGGAAGAGTATCCCCTTTTGAGGGAAGTCAGGGACGGTTCTAATCAGATTCTTCCAGTCTTCCATCCTCACCTCGCTCAGAATTTGATTCTAAAATCCTTATAATTCTTAAGGCTCTCATTCCATCTCACCACAATTCCAGCAACGCTGGCCATACGAGGACCTATCTTTATCTCTTTGATAAAATCCTCTATCATCCCCTTCTCCCCCTCCACCTCTATCTCCACCTCTCCCCGGGGCAGATTCCTTACCCAGCCGCAAAGCCCATACTCCCTGGCCTTACGATCCACAAAGAATCTGAAACCTACACCCTGCACAACCCCTCTGGCCAGAATGGTGACATTGGCTTTCACAAACCCTCTTGAGTTAGCCGAAAGGCTAAATCAACTGCCTCCTGAGGAGTATGAACCCTATGAATGAGGGGGGAAACCTCCCAGGCGGAAAGCCCCACAACGGGTAGACCAAGCTTAAGGGCAAAGGAGATCTCAGATAGGGTGCCATATTCTCCCCGCAGGGCAATTAAGACCTGAGATGATCTGACGATGATAATGTTTCTGGCCTCCCCCAAGTTGGTCACAATGGGAAGGTCAACCCAGGGGTTTGCCCTTTTGGCACTGGACCCAGGCAAAATCCCTACCGTGAGCCCGCCTGCTGATTTAGCCCCCCTGCAGGCCGCCTCCATAACCCCTCCTAACCCCCCACAGAGCAGAACCCCCCCTCTCTGGGCAATTCCCCTACCTATCTCCTCCGCTAGTTTGGCCACCTCAGAGGTGCATTTAGCGCCTCCAATAACCCCTATCCTTGGCTTGGGCATTAGAAAACCCTCTAAACCGGACTATTCATAAACTGATAACCAATTAGTATAACCTTTTCGGTTTTAGAAGTTTATATATTTACCCTGTAGGGACAGACCTTCAGGTCTGTCCGCGTCCTTCGGACAGGGCTAAAGCCCTGTCCCTACAGCGAGAAACCGGCGGCGATTCGAGATGTTATACGAATTTATAAATAATTCAGGTTAACCCTATCAAAATAATCGGGGCGACTGGATTTGAACCAGCGGCTTCCACGTCCCGAACGTGGCGCTCTGCCGAGCTGAGCTACGCCCCGATCTGAACTTAACCGCCTGCGGCGGGGCTTTTTTGACAGAATAACAGGATAACAGGATTTTCCTATCCAAAAATGGAAACACCTAAACTTTGAACGGAACTCCCTTCGGTGGCTAACTCCTCCATAGGAACTCACAGACTCTCTGGCGCTCGTTTTTACCTGACTGCTGACCCCTGACCCCCGTGAACTGTTAAAAGATACTTATCACCCCTAAGGAGGCTAAGGTAACTACACCACCGGCCAAAAGGATCCCCCCTACTATGGCCGGGAGGGCATACCAGAACCTGATACCAAAGAGAAAGGCAGCTACTGTCCCGGTCCAGGCTCCGGTAATTGGCAGGGGTATGGCCACAAAGAGAACCAACCCCAGGGCCTCGTATCTTTCCACCACCCTACTCCTCCTGCGAGTGCGGGTGAAGAGCCATTGGAAAAACCGCCGGAATATGGGGGATCTCCTCATCAACCAATCAGACACCGGATTCAGAAAAAGGAGCAGAGGAATAACCGGAAGGAAGTTCCCTAAGCAAGAGAAGAAATATGCTCTCTCCCAACTCAGGCCCCCTGAGGTGAGGGCCCAGGGGATGGCCCCCCTGAGTTCAGATATGGGCGCCATAGCGATAAGCATTGTATAAAGCTCCCGGGGAACCCCAGCTATCAATCCTGCCAACCCTCCTCTCCAATCAAAGGAACAAAGGTACAACTGCATATATCGTCTACTATCGCCTTCCGCTCCCTCATCTCCAGGACCTTTAACACCTGATGGTCCCACTCCCCTACCGGAATCACAATTAAACCATCATCGCTCAACTGTTCGATCAGAGAATGAGGCATGCTCGGAGCAGAGGCCGTAACCAGAATCCGGTCAAAGGGGGAAAACTGGCTCCACCCTTTGCTCCCATCTCCTACTCTAATCGCTACATTCTCATAGCCAAGTTTTGAAAGGATCTCCCTGGCCCTCTGGGCCAAAACAGGTTCCCGCTCCACCGAAAAGACCCGGGAGGAGAACTCAGCCAGTATAGCCGTCTGATAGCCTGATCCGGTCCCTATTTCCAGTATCTTCTCCCCGCCATTTAGCCTGAGGCTCTCAGTCATAAGGGCCACCATATAGGGTTGGGATATCGTCTGTCCATTCCCAATGGGCAGAGGGTAATCGCTATAGGCCTGGGGCCAAAGAGCGGGATCGACAAACCGATGACGGGGAACCCGGCCCATAACCTCTAAGACCCTCTGATCCCTAATGCCAGGAAGCTGGGTGGAGACCATTCTCTGACGGGCAACTAAGAAGTCCAAAGTCTTGGTTTGAAGCCGAAATCCCAGCTTCCAATCTCCGAAATTGCCGGGTAATTTGTAAGGTCCAGATGAAGAGGGGTGATGGATATTCTCCCTTCTTCCACGGCCCTTATGTCCGTATCGGCCTCCCCATTCCAGACGGGGTTCTCCTCCCCAATCCAATATAGGGAGTTACCTCCCTCGATTTTCTCTATATTGAGCCCCCTCATCGTCTTCCTCCCCAGTCTGGTTACCTGAACTCCCTTGATCTCCTGAGGGGGGAGATCAGGGAAATTTATGTTCAGAATGGTGTTCGGGGGGAGATTCCTCTCCAAACAAAGCTCACAGATGTGGCGGGAGAAGGAAGCAGGATACCCCAGGTTTTGAGGCCTCCGCTGGGCCACAGAGAAGGCCAAGGACCGGATTCCAAAGAGCATCCCCTCTAAGGCGGCGGCCACAGTCCCCGAATAGGAGACATCATCACCCATATTTGCCCCATGGTTTATCCCGGAGACCACTAAGACGGGCCTCTCATCTAAGAGCTTATTCACTCCCAGGGTGACACAATCGGTGGGAGTTCCCTCAACTACCCAGGTATCCTTTCCCCTCCTCTCCACCTCGATGGGGGATTGAATAGTAAGACAATGAGAGCTGGCACTCTGTTCCCTCAGAGGGGCTACCACTACTGTTCTGGCCAGCTTTTCCAACTCTCCTCGCAGGGCACACAACCCCTCTGCCTCCACCCCATCATCATTCGTCAGAAGAATTAACATCTACGTTTAAAAAAGTATACTCTAAAACACGAATTACACCAATGGACGAATATCACAAATTTTAGCGAATTCATATATCCCCTCCGAGTAACCCGGCCCTAATTCGTTATAAACTCAAAAACTGTTTCCATTATCTCCAACAATAGATCTCTATCCCGAATAATTCGTATGCCACAAAGGCACAAAGGCTTGGTTAAACATAGGTTAAGCAAATGTTCAAAGATTAACCCAGAAAAACTCAGTTTAATAAACGGGTGTTTTTATGTTTAATCTTCTTAGTGATCCTTCAACTTCGCTCAGGACATGCTTAGTGCCTTCGTGGCTAAATTTATGAATAGTTCAGGCTATGAATAAATTTCTTTTCCATTCGTGAAATTTGTATATTCGTGCTATTCGTGTTCATAAAGAGTTTTATTTCTACTACCTTACCAAAAAAGGGCTCTCAAGGCCAAGGCCATAAAGCGAAAGGTATCCAAGATCGGGCTAATCAGAGATCCTTCGCCCTGATATAGGGTGCTTATCGGCACCCAGCCTATTCTGAAGCCCGCTTTCGCCCCCTTGATGAGCAGTTCGGACTCGGTCTGAAAACGGGAAGTGCGCAATTTAACCCTCTCCAGAACTTCCCTTTTAACGAGCCTATAGCCGCACTGGCTGTCCTCCACCCTGGTGTGGGTGAGGGCAGAGATAACCACAGAGGTAAACCTGTTGCTCAGCACCCTCGGCCAGGGCATACCCCTCCGGGCTTTCATCCGGGAACCAATGATCAGATCTGCCCCTCTGGCTTCCTCTAAGAATAAGGGAATAAATGAGGGATTATGCTGACCATCGGCATCCAGGGTGATCACCCCATCATACCCAGACCTGAGGATATACTTGAATCCGGTGCGTAAGGCCTTGCCCTTCCCCCAATTCCTGGAGTGTTGGACAATCTTGGCCCCCAAACTCCGGGCGATCTCAGCCGTGTCATCCTGGGAACCATCATCTACCACCACTACATCCAGGTTTTTTTCCTTCAGTTGAGAGATGAGGGAACCGATGGTGGCCTGAGCATTACAGGCAGGTATGAGCACGGCGAACCTCACGCTCCAATTAAAAAAGAGCAGGTTGGCTGCTCCTTATGGTCGGGGCGACTGGATTTGAACCAGCGACCACTAGCCCCCCATGCTAGTGCG
>DAOVCL010000215.1 GCA_030670005.1 Candidatus Zixiibacteriota bacterium
GCTGCCATCGTTGGGGGTAGAAGCTATGATGGTTGTCCAGTCGGAGCCGCCATTGGTGGAGTATTCAAGCTTCACATTTGGTATGGAGCCGGTGGATGTCCAGGTTATTGTCTGGCTGCTCCCCACCTCCCAGTCCTCACCCCCATTGGGGGAGGTGACGGTGAGGGTAGGTAAACCACTGCTGCGAACCCGAATAGCTATATCATTGCTATAACCAGTTCCCAGGTCAGTCCATGAACCGCTGCCGCCATTGTTACTGATGTAGGTAGTCCCAGTCTCATTTGGCCCTTGATCATCAGCTACAACAGGATATGTGTAACTCGAATTGGTGAATTTGACCACTGCATAAATATCATTTCCGGCCGCAACCTCCAGGTGCGAATCTAAGGCTACTGAATGGTATCCCGCCTCTTCGTAGCTGATATTTAACTTGCTTGCCAATAGATTGCTTAAGGTGGACCCATTGAAATGGTCATAGATGTAAACATCAATGTCGGTTGTAGCATCGGTTGTCCAAAATTCTACCCTGGTGAGGTTAACCGTAGAAGAAGGGACAAATTTACATAGCCCCCATGCGGTTGTAGTTCCATACCCCCAACTGTTAGACCAGCCACCCTCATCATAATAGAGGATCTCCCCATTCTGGTCATAGTCTTGCCAATCACCCATATAGGATGACCACATCCCTATGTTGGCAGAGCCATAGGCGATGGTAAAATTACCTCTTTCTGTGCCATAACCACAGGTCCCCCCCCAGTTAGTCCCCCAGTTATTCTTCACGATCCAGGTCCCTGCCCCTCCGGCGTGGGAGAGGGTGTCATCCCATCCCACAATCAACACGGCATGGTTAGGGTCCCAGCTATCGGTATAGTAGAGGGTATAGGAGCCATCATAGTTAGAGAATTCACTCCGCCAAACAGGATCGTTATTGTCACCAGCATAAAGGGTAGTATATACTGGCCCATAGTTGTAGATGTAGTCTTTTAATACATCTGTCGCAGGGATACTGCTGCCAGATATTATTCTCCAATCTAAGAGGGTCTTTATATGGGGACAGGTGGAATTGCAACTCACATCACTGGGCACATAAGGGTCACACGACTCCAGTACCGTCCCTTCCTTGGAGAACCAACTTGCCATTTTATAGTAGTTGCCCCCTCCACAGTTCGTGTCATACCAATTGCACTCCTTGGCATTATTCTCCGAAAAGTCAAAGGTCCCCTCATTATCCATTAACATCTTGGATTCGATGTTGGCCACGGAGGCAAAGGCATAGCAGGAACCGCAAGTCCCCTGACTCTTCACCGCTGTAACCTTGCCTTGTTTCCGCCAATCCCACTGGGCTGGCGGTGGCGGTAAGGCTTTAAACCTCTCTGGGAGCCTCTTTCCAGTTAAGTGGGAAAGATCCATTCGTGGCGGAACAAAACCAGTGCTCGGAGGCAGCTCCTTTTGCTCCTCCGGCAACCTCGGTGCCATTTGAGGCACATCGGCCTTGGCCGACGGGATTGCCAAACTCATAAGCAATCCAAAACCGATGGCTACTATGATGTGTGATTCTATCCTCATTTCAACCCTCCGGTAAATATTTTTGAACCTGAATTATCTCTAAGGTGCAAAAGATGTGCAGTTTTTATGAATAGGTCAAATTAAATTTCCGCGCTCTTTGTGGATGTTATCATCCCCAAGGCTCATTCCGTCCGATGTGAAATCGGGCGCTACAATTCCATCAGGGCAGGAACTCTGACGGCACAGGATAAAAGACTTCTTCGGAGAATCTCTGCAACGGGATTGGATAGCGGCCATTCGGTTCACTGAGAAAGTGAGTTTATGAAAGGGAATTGCTGTTCCCCTCACTTTTTATTTTATCGGCACAAAACGAAAGATACTTTAAGGAAAATTTAACCTTTCTTGGTAATGGGGTCGCAAATGGTAAATAGCAAAGCTTCACCAGATTTCTTCCCGAAGTGGTAGGAGTTCTCCTCTGCCACCTCACAGCCAAGGCCTGAGAGGAAAAAAGGGGCGTCAGAACTTGGGTTCTGACGCCCTTGCTTACCAATGGGATTGCGCCATTGTTCTAAAAGCCTTTAGGACTCCTCGTTTTGGGTCTTTCCTTCCCTTCTAATCTACCTTTTCTCTTCCTGCATGATCCTTCTTACACCGGCCAGGCTATACATCTTCTCCTTGAGTAACTCCTTGATCCTGTAGACAACCTGGAGAGTTTCCTGGTCATATCTCCTTTGGCCGCCTCGGGTACGCAAGGGGATTAATATTCCAGGCAATACCCTCTCCCAATACCTTAAGGTGTAGATGGGGACGTCTACGAGACTTGATACCCGGCCTATCTTAAGCAGGGAATTTCCCCCCGTAATGGGTTGTTTATGGGCCATAACTTTTCCTCTTTCATCTACCTGATGAAGTCAATTAGGCTGGGAAGGAGTATCCTGCCTCCCAGGGCTAAGGCCGATTGGTAGATTATCTCCTGTTGTTGGAGATCGCCTATCTCCTTGATCATATCCGCATCTTCTGTCTCGGAGAGAAGCTTGACCAGGTTCAAGTTCTCATCCTGAAGCCAAGAGAGGGCGCTATCTATCCTGTTCGCCTTGGCCCCTATCTGGCTTTGAGCTATGATTATCTGATCGGAAGAGGTGTCCAGATCATCTAAGAGGGTTCTCACCTGATCCGGATCGTTCCCATTTAA
>DAOVCL010000198.1 GCA_030670005.1 Candidatus Zixiibacteriota bacterium
ATCAGCTATCAGCTATCGGCGGTCAGGCCGCTGCACACTAACCTGACAATCTACAACATTGCTGGGCAAAAGGTAAGGACTCTGGTTAATGGCCAGAAGGAAGCGGGTAGCTATCGGGTCTGCTGGAATGGCAAGGACGATGGGGGCAAACCTGTAGCCAGTGGGGTATACATTTACCGGATTCAGGCAGGAGAGTTTAGCCAATCCAGGAGAATGATTCTCCTGAAATAACCTCCACCTAAATCCGGTATCAAGCAGAGGCCACCAGCAATTGGTGGCCTCTGCTTTTTGGAAGATATGGTAGGTTACTCAATTTGTCAACCCAAATCTCTCTTGTCAGAGAGGGAGATCTAACAGATCATTTTATCCCTGCTGATCTTTGGGCTGAAAAAAGAGTGGTGACTTAAAATTTACCCCTGAAAGCTTCTCAGTGCTTCCTCCTTGTTTTTGTAGATCTCAAATATCTTGGTTAGGCCAGCCATCTGTAAGGTTCTTCTTACCTGGGGCTCCAAGCTGCTCAGCTTGAGGTCCCCTTTCTTATCCTTCAAACAGATCAGAGAAGTAATTAAGGCTCCAATGCCGGCGGTGTCCACGAAGGGAACATCGTTAAAATCAATGAGTATGTCCTTGCATCCTTTGCCCATCTCTTCTCCTATGATCTTCTCCAGGGTTCTGCTGCTGCTCAGATCCAATTCCCCCTTGGGTGAAAGAACGGACACCTCGTTAATACTGGTTACCTCAACCTTCATCCCACACCTCGACCTTCTCTATCCAGTGATTAAACATCTATCTTCCTTAAGTATTCCGCACATTTCTCTGGGAGGGTCGTGTTAATATAAATCCCTGTCCCGATCTCAAACCCGGCTGGTATAGTAAGCTTGGGGATGATCACCATATACCAGTGGTAGTATTTGGCTTGGGGGGCCTCTACCCTCGAGGAACGGATAATGTAGTTGTAGTCAGGGTTTTCCAAACCGATATAGATCTTCTTCAGGGTAAACCTCAAGCTATCAGCTAAGTCCTCTATCTCATCTGGGGTAATCCCCCCAAAGGAGGAGGTATGCCTTTTGGGGAGTATTCTCACCTCGAAGGGGGAACAAGAGGCAAATGGGCAGAAACTTACGAAGCGGTCTGACTCGATTACCACCCTTATCCTCTGGGAGAGTTCTCCTTTGAGCATATAGCAGAAGACACAGGCCCCATAGGTATCATAGGCCACTTGGCATTTGGTCATCTGATCCCTTACATGAGGGGGGACAATAGGGGTGGCAATTATCTGAGAATGGGGATGTTCCAGGGATGTTCCGGCCTTTTTTCCTTTATTGCGAAAGATAGTGATCAGATTCACCCTATCATTCTGGGAAAGTTCTGTGTAGCGCACCTTGTAGGATTGCAGGATATCCCTCACCGTCTCATGATCCATAGTGGCGATGGTCAGATTGTGTTGGGGGGTCTCAATCACTACCTCCGCCATCCCAAATCCCCCAGCCCGTAAGAATTTCCCTACCTGCTCCCTTTTGGGGGAAAGACCCGGCTGCAGGGCGGCAAACTTGTTGGGAACTACCCTCAATCTCCACCCGTTATCTCCATCAATAGTATAGAGAGGTGGGGGAGTTTTATCCTCATTGCCTGGACAGAAGGGGCAGTCATCCCGATGAGAGGGGACTTCCTCCTTCCCAGAACTGTCCTTAGTGAAGTCCTCTGGTCTTTTGGCCCTCTCCCTGGCAATTACCACCCACTCCTTGGATATAGGATTCTGTCTGAACTCTGGCATAAAAAAGGTGTGAGATAGGGGTCACATCTTTATTCTTGACTTTCCCATATCTGATGTCATAATAAATATAAGCATCAACTAGCCTTTCACTTGTCTCAGATGAGACTTATGCAAACGCTTTTGATTATAAACGAGAGATCAAAGTGGCCAGACAATTGCGTATTGAATACGAGGACGCGCTCTATCCTGTGCTGGCGAGAGGAAATGAGAAAAATCCCATATTCACTGACAGTGGCGATTATGAAAGATTCCTCGATATCTTCTGTTAAAGCTTGGTGCTCTTTGATGTGCAGTGTCTTGTGTTGGTGCTTATGAGGAGTCACTATCATGCAATTCTGCGAACTTTGAAGCCTGGCCTGAGTAGATTCATGCATCGCCTCAATGTGGCTTACAGCACATACTATAATCGACGTCACAAGTGGAGGCGGACGAAGGGGTGAGGAAAGCGCTAGAGGCGATTAGGCATAGATTCTTGCAAAATCAAGAATAAAGATGTGACCCCTTTTCACTGCCCAAAAAAGGCTTCTCCGTCAGGCTGGAACCCAGCCAGCCCAGGAATATCTGTTTCCTCTTGTCTATAATAATATCGGCAAGTTTCCCAAAAACTTTAGGTGTTTCTCGATATTCGCTGTGGACGATAAAAGCCACAGCGAGCTGAGATGTGAGAGATATACCCCCTGGGCGGAGCCTCGGGCAAGCCTGATGTCGATAACCGAGGTCTCAAAAGTGTGCTGTCAGGAGTTACCTCCTGACAGCTCTCGAAAGGTTTGGAGACCTCTGAACCGAAGTGGCAGAATCCCAATTCTGCCACCTGCCCCTGAGCCGTCAGAGGGAATTGAGGGGTCAGGTCTTGCCTTTTGCTAACCTTGACATTTCGGAATTTTCTAAGAAATTCCGAAATGTAGGGGGATGTTTGAAGGGGGTATGCCTCCTTCAAGGGTGACAGCGGAGCAATCCGAGCAGGCGGAGGATTGCGGAGCGCCATAGGGTCGTGAGACCCTCTGGAGAGGTTAGCGACCAAAGGGAGCTAAGTTCGGAATGGGAAGACCAGGGCCACTCCTCAGGGGAGGTAACTATCCCTGCCCGCACCGGATTCAATACTGATGTATCGGCTGAGCTTAAGAAGGCACTTTCCTTTTCTACGAGGAAGGCTTTGTAACGGCCCTGAAAGAGATGCCTACCCTGCCGTGGCGTAGATTAAACCTTTGTGTGTAAACCCCGTTTAGCTGGCGCATCCCTGCAGAGAGGTTCCCCTGCGGGGTCTCAACTTAAAAAGCAAAAAGCAAGACCTGACCCCATTGATTTTTTTGTA
>DAOVCL010000185.1 GCA_030670005.1 Candidatus Zixiibacteriota bacterium
CAGATGTTGGTCAAAAGATGATGGGTGATCTGGGAGGTGGTGTAGGAGGACTCTCCATCGGCTAAGGCCATATAGATGATCAACTGATCTGCCAGATGGGGATCAATCACACCACCCCTATCTACAAAGGAGAAAAAAGCATCCCCTACCTCATCAGCTACCTCCTCCGCCCTCTTCCCCCTCTCCCCCAACCCCTCGAACCCAGCGGTGATCTCTCCAAACTCAGCAGTGAGCAGGAGGGATGTCCCCTTCCCCACGGATGGGGCCTTGATAGTCTCCATCTGGAGGGAATATCCCCTTTCCTTTAGCCTCTGGCTAAGCCTCCCGGTCTCCCTTTGGGCAATGCCCAGGGGGAGATTGGAGATAGTGCAGATGCCCCTGAGCCTCTGCAATTCTCCCCTCTTCTCCCAGCTAAAGGGCTGAAGGATAGAAACCGGTTTAACCCCGACCTCTATCTGGCCCTGGCCCCGCGGATACCAGCCCCACTTTGTTATCCCAAGCTCTGCCCTGATTCCCATCCCCCTCAAGGCGGGGAGGAAGACATCCCTTATATAGTCGGCAGGGGGGCTCCAGGCGGTGTGGGTCCCCCCCTCCAGGGAGACCTCAGACCCTCCCTCGGAGAAGCTAAGGAGGGGAAGGATGGTCTGGAGGACCATCCCCGTCGAACCAGCAGTGAGAATCCTGAAGGAGTATCTTCCTCCTCGTATCCTCCCCGGATAAAACCGCAGGAGGGGAGAACCTATCTCCCCTCCCTCTATATTCCCTTGAGAGACCTGGCATACCGCCTCAGCGGAGACTAAATGCTGGGGCCGCAAACCCGGCTTTCCCCTCTTTGCCCTTATGTTGCAGATCTCCACCGGTTCTCTTAAAAGGGCGGCCA
This sequence comes from Candidatus Zixiibacteriota bacterium, assembly GCA_030670005.1. GTDB lineage: Bacteria > SM23-81 > DAOVCL01 > DAOVCL01 > DAOVCL01 > DAOVCL01. The sequence goes on from DAOVCL010000185.1 coordinate 881, forward strand.
AGCTGAGGGCAGTCCGCAATATCTGCCCTCCCCCCTCCCCATAGGAGCCGTCTATCTTAACCATTACTCCTGCTCCCGGGCTTAATCAGCGGTATCCCCTTCCGGCAGAGGGGACAATCCCCCGGGGGATAGGTGACCACATCCAGGGAGACCAGGGAATTCAGAGCAGGATCCGCCCTCCCCCCGCTTCTATCCACCAAGGCCCCGGTGCCCACAACTCTCCCCCCGGCCTCCCACACCAGATCGACTACTTCCTTAAGGGAACCCCCTGTAGTGACCACATCCTCCACCACTATGGCCCTCTCCCCCTCTTTGAGCTCAAATCCCCTCCTTAACCTCATTCTCCCCTCAACCCTCTCGGCGAATATGGACCTGGTCCCTAAGGCCTTAGCCACCTCATATCCCACTATTATCCCCCCGATGGCCGGGGAGAGGACGACCTGGACCCCCAGAGCCTCAAACCTGCGAGCCAGATCCCAGCAGAGCCTCTGAGCCAAATCCGGATGCTGAAGCAGAAGGGCACACTGAAAGTAGGTGGGTGAGTGCATACCCGAACTCAAGAGAAAATGGCCCTGGAGCAGAGCACCACTCTCCTGAAAAAGGGAAAGGATATTCTTATTCCCCATTGGCTGGCCTCCTACAGATATACATTACCCTTTGGGTATCCTTACTTGGCTTAGCGAAGCTCAGACACCTGAACCTATCCAGAACCTCTAACCCCTTCCGCTGCAGGGCCTTGGTCACACTCTTGGGGTCATATCCCCTTTCCCTATGAACCTCCTTGAATTTCCGATAGAAATTACCCTTCTTCTGGAATACGGTTACCTCCAAGGTGGCTAACCTGACCCCCTCATCCCAGGAGTAATCCCAGATAACTGCCAGATCCCCCAGATCCTCACCTGTCTTCTTGTCATCCCAGCCAGAGGAGAGGCCAAAGACGGTATTCATATCGAAGATAAACACACCCTGGGGATTTAGGGCCCGATAGACATTGCCGAATACGGCTTCCAGCTCATCATACCTCAAGATGTAATTTATGCTGTCAAAAAGGCAGGTGACCAGATCCACTTTATGCGGCAGGAGGAAATCCCTCATATCCCCCTGTAGATAAGGGATCACCAACCCATCTTTTTTAGCCTTCCCCCTAGCCTTTTCCAACATAGAGGGGGAGCGGTCCAAACCTATGACCTCAAATCCACCCTTGGCCAGCTCTCTGGTCAGTGCCCCGGTGCCACAGGCTAAGTCCAGGACCTTCTTCCCCTGGAAGCGGTATCTCCCTAAGAGTTTGTGGAGATAGGGGAGGACCTTTTCGCTGAAACTGAGGCAGCCTACTCTATCGTAAACCTCAGCAAATCTGCTATATGGCTCCATAACCAAGGTATCTCAGATCCTTTTTCCTCTTTCTCCAACCCTCCCTCAGCTTCACCCAAAGTTGCAGGAAGACCCTCTTCCCCAGAGCCTCCTCCAACTCCTGTCGGGAAAGCTGACCGATCCTTTTGAGCATCCCACCCCCCTTGCCAATAAGAATACCCTTCTGTGATCTCCTCTCCACAAAGATTGTGGCCTCAATATAGAGGGTCTCCTCCTTCTCCTTATACTCCTCCACCCTCACCGCGGTCCCGTAGGGGATCTCCTGTTTGAGAAGGAGAAATATCTTCTCCCTGATAATCTCTGAGGCTATAAACCTCTCCGAGCTCTCCGTCAACCTGTCTGGAGGATAGAGGGGAGGCCCCAAGGGGAGATGGTTTTCTATCAGCCTTAAAAGCTCATCTACTCCATCCCCGGTGAGGGCAGAGATGGGTATCAGCTCCCTGAATACCCTTTGCTTGCGGTATTCGTCGATCAAGGGGAGGAGGACACTCTTATCCTTCAGTAAATCCACCTTGTTCATCACCAGGATAATGGGTATCCCAAGATCCTTTAACTTTTTGGGCTCATCCCTGACATCCACAAGCCAGAGGATGAGATCCCCCTCCCTTGCCGTGGTCCAGGTGGCCTTAGCCATATACTCCTGTAGGGGATATTTGGGCTGGATGAGGCCTGGGGTGTCCACAAATACGGCCTGAAAGCCTGCGGTGGTGAGGATGCCCAGTATACGGTTCCTGGTGGTCTGGGGTTTGGGGGTAACTATGGCAAGTTTCTCCCCCACCAAGCGGTTGAGGAGGGTAGACTTGCCCACATTTGGCCTTCCCACTATGGGGACAAAGCCAGATTTAAACCCCAAGACCTACCTTCTCCGATGGGCAGACCTGGCCTCCCACTCCACCAGGATGGGGCTGGCAATAAAGATGGAGGAGTAGGTCCCTACAAAGACCCCGATCATCATGGCGAAGGTAAAGTCCTTGATCACCTCCCCACCCAAGAAGTAGAGGGTAAAGATAACCAGAAGGGTGGTGAGGGAGGTTATTATCGTTCTTGATAGGGTCTGATTTATGCTGGTGTTTATGGTCTGGCCATACCCGGCCCGATGCATTAGCCTCAGGTTCTCCCTTATCCGATCATAGACCACGATGGTATCATTTAGGGAGTATCCCACAATGGTAAGCAGGGCAGCAATTATGGCCAGGGAGAACTCCTTATTAAGGAGGGAGAAGATCCCCACGGTAATTAAGACATCATGAAACAGAGCTACAATGGCCCCCACAGCAAACTTGAACTCAAACCTGATGGAGATATAGATGAGCATAATCAGAAGGGCCAGGA
>DAOVCL010000074.1 GCA_030670005.1 Candidatus Zixiibacteriota bacterium
GTTGGGTGAAGCCACAGAGCCCCCATCTAAGTGGTCCCTGCCGATAACTATAGGTGCCTTCAACTCCCCTTTGGCCACCATCTGGTTTATTATCCCCCCGAAGTGGGCCCTCTCCCCATATCCCAGCCAGCAGATGCGAGAGGGAAGCCCCTGGAACTTCACCTTCTTTTGGGCCTTATCTATCCATTTCACCAGGGCTTCATCCTCGGGGAACTCCCTCTTTACCACCTCATCCGTCTTGTAGATGTCCTCCGGTTCACCGGAGAGGGCTACCCAGCGGAATGGACCCTTCCCCTGGGCCAAAAGGGGCCTGATGTAGGCGGGGACAAAGCCGGGGAAGTCAAATGCATCGGCAATTCCCGCCTGGTATGCCTGGCTTCTTAGGTTGTTTCCGTAGTCGAAGACCACTGCTCCCTTGTGCATAAAATCGAGCATTGTCCTCACATGAACCGCCATTGAGTCCATCGACCTCTTTATATATTCCTGGGGATTATCCTTTCTTAGCCTGAGGGCCTCCTCATAGGGGATTCCCCCTGGAACATAGCCATTCAGCTCGTCGTGGGCGCTGGTCTGATCGGTGAGCAGATCTGGAATCACCCCCCGGCTATAGATCTCAGGCAATACCTCAGCACAGTTTCCCACTAAGCCCACCGATAGGGGCTCACGGTCCCTTTTAGCCTGCAGGACAAGCTCCAAGGCCTCATCTAAGCTCTCAGAGATACGGTTGCAGTATCCGGTCTCCACCCTCCTCTCTATCCTCTTTCTGTCCACCTCTATCCCTAAGAAGGCGGCCCCATTCATCGTAGCGGCCAGTGGCTGTGCTCCCCCCATTCCTCCCAATCCACCAGTCAAAAGAAGTCTTCCCCTTAGATCTTCCCCGAAATGCTTCTTGGCCGCTGCGGCAAAGGTCTCATAGGTTCCCTGGAGTATTCCCTGGGTGCCGATGTAGATCCAACTCCCTGCGGTCATCTGACCATACATAGTCAGACCCAGTCTTTCCAGTTCCCTGAACTTCTCCCAGTTGGCCCAGTGGGGAACGATGAGGGAGTTGGCAATCAAGACCCGGGGGGCATACTCGTGGGTGTGGAATATCCCCACCGGCTTGCCGGACTGAACAAGGAGAGTCTCATCGTTCTCCAGTTCCCTTAAGCTTTTTACTATGGCGTGATAGCACTCCCAGTTGCGAGCAGCCTTTCCCGATCCCCCGTAGATAATCAGCTCCTCAGGCTTTTCAGCCACCTCTGGGTCCAAGTTGTTCATCAGCATCCTGAGGGCTGCCTCCTGGTGCCAGCTCTTGCAGGAGAGGGTTAGGCCCCGGGGAGCCTTTACAGGTACATAGTCCATCTCTCCCTCCTTAGTTATGACAGTTGCCGGGGGGCAGGGATCACCCCGTCCCGATGGGATCGGGATCCCTGCGGGAGCAGTCAGGTATTCGTCAGTTGTCGCGCATTTTTCCTGTTCCCTGACCCCTGTGAACCGGTACCTTTAGTTTAATTCACCGATCTTCTCCTCTACTCTTCTTAAGATCTCCCCTTCTTTAATAAGCTTTTTCACCTTTTCTATATCCTCGGCCAGTATCCTGTCTTGGTCCAGCTTGGGGACTACGGTGCGAATGACCCTCCAGGCTACCTCGGTTCCCCTCCCAGGTTTAAGGGGAGCCCTGAGATCGATCCCCTGGGCGGAGGCCAATAGCTCGATGGCTAAGATGTTCTCCACATTATCCACAATCTCCCTGGCCTTACGGGCAGCAATAGATCCCATACTCACATGATCCTCCTGATTGGCTGAGGTGGGGATAGAGTCGACCGAGGCCGGATGGGCCAGGACCTTGTTCTCTGAGACCAGGGAGGCGGCAGTGACCTGGGCGATCATAAAACCGGAGTTGAGCCCGCTTTCCGGGGAGAGGAATGGTGGAAGTCCACTCTGGGTTTCATTCATGAGAAGAGCTATCCTCCTCTCCGATATGTTTCCCAGTGCAGAGACGGCAATTCCCAGCAGGTCCAGGGAGAGGGACACCGGCTGGCCATGGAAATTCCCTCCGGAGATGACCTTGCCCTCCTGGGGAAAGATTAAGGGATTATCGGTGGCAGAGTTTATCTCCACCTTCAGAGTTGACTTCACTGATCTGAGGGCATCTCTGGTGGCCCCGTGGACCTGCGGCATACAGCGGAGACTATAGGGATCCTGAACATTTCCGCAATCCCTATGGGACTCCACGATCTGGCTGACCTCTACCAGTCGGCGCAGGTTACCAGCGGATTCCCTCTGTCCCCGGTAATCTCTCACCCTCTGGAAGTCCTCGTCAAATGCCGTCGGTGTGGCCAGGACACCCTCCAAGGTCATCGCCCCGGCAATATCGGCTAACTTACAGAGCCTGATCGCCTTGAGGAGGCTAAGGGTTCCTATGGAGCTCATAAATTGGGTGCCGTTTATCAGGGCCAACCCCTCCTTGGCCTTTAGGCTGAGGAGCCCGATCCCCGCCTTAGTCATTGCCTCCTTCCCATCCAGTATCTCTCCCTTATACTCCGCCTGGCCCAAGCCGATTGGCACCAGGCCAATGTGGGCCAGGGGAACCAGGTCGCCAGATGCCCCCACCGAGCCCTTCTCAGGAACCAAGGGATGAACCCCAAGGTTGAGCATCTCCACCAGGGTTTGAATCAGCTCCAGCCTTACGCCTGAGTGGCCCTTGCTTAAAAGGTTGACCCTTAAAAGCATTATTCCCCTGGTCTCCGGGATGCTTAGGCCCCTTCCCACGCCGACTGAGTGACTTTTGATCAGGTTCTCCTGAAGCCTACTTAGCTGATCTCTATTTATCCTCACCCGACAGAGCTTTCCAAAGCCGGTGTTTATCCCGTATACTGTCTCCTCACTCTCCACGATCCCCTCTACAAACCGCCGACAGAGGTTCACTCTGGGTTCAACCTGGGGTGACAGCTCAACTCTGGCCCCTTTGAGGGCTACCTCTTCTACCTCCTGTAGGGTGAGGTTCTCCCCGTCTATGTATACGGTTCCCATAGCAAACCTAATTTAGAGGCCTTAGGGTGGATTGTCAAGAGCTATTTGCCTATGGATAGAACAAATTGCTTGACAAACAAGGGGGGATTACTTATCCTTTTTCGGCTAGCTACTTTAGTTTTCCTCTTATTTGGAGGAGACGGCTTTGGGGGGTTTGCTGATATGCTCAGCGGATTCAAGGTTGCTGTCTTGGGCACCATAAACCGGGATACGGTCTTCACCTCTCAGGGAGAGAGATGGGAGGGATTTGGGGGAATACTCTATAACCTCTTTGGCCTCTCCTTCCAGGGGAGAGGGGGAATCACCCTATATCCGATCTGTAACTTGGGGGAGGACTGTTATGAGGAAGTGATGGGGATCCTTTCCCAGGTTGACAATATAAGATGTGATGGTATAAGGAAGAGAAGGGGGATTAACAATCATGCTATCATCAGATATAGACCGTCTGGGGAGAGAGAGGAGACCTTAGAGGGAGGATTACCTCCACTGAAGTATAGTGAAGTAGAGTCCTATCTGGGGGTTGACCTGTTGTTGGTAAACTTCATATCCGGCTTTGATCTTGACCTCGATACCCTAAGGAGGATGCGGAGGAAGTTTAAGGGGATAATCTATATGGATCTGCACAGCCTTACCCTGGGCGTTGATCCTCAGGGCAGAAGATTTCTTAGACCGATTCCCCAAGGAGAGGAGTGGATCGCCCAGGCAGACATCCTCCAGGTCAACCAAAAGGAGGCCGAGCTTCTCTGGGGAGGCCCGCTAAAAGGAGCCGAGGAGTTCTCCAGGTTTGGGAGGAAAATGCTATCCTTAGGGCCTTTCTGCCTGCTTGTTACCCTCGGTTCCCGAGGGTCATTCCTGCTGGAGAAGGGTTCTACTTCCCATTTCCCCACCCCCAGTGCCGCACTATTTGATGATCCCACCGGTTGTGGGGACATTTTCGCCGCCGGATTCATCTGGGAATACCTAAGGAGCGGAGATACCCACGAAGCTTGCCAAAGCGGAAACCGGTTGGCCGCAAGGGGGAAGCTTATCAGCCAGTTTAGGTCGAGGATGAGGAGGCCAGATTCAGGTCTGAAGAATCTTAAAGACGGAGGTGTTTTTTGAAGGATCTTATGAAAGATTCCATCAAGGAGCTAAAGAGGAAAGGGGTTGACTATGCCGATTTGAGGAAGGTGGAGAGCCGATCCCAGAGGATAAGGGTGAAGAATGGGGAGGTGGAGGGCATATCCTCCAGTCAAGACTCCGGTTTTGGCATCAGGGTGCTAAAGGATGGGGCCTGGGGGTTCTCCTCCTCAGCGGTGATCTCAGAGGAGGAGGTAGAGAGGGTGGCCTCTGAGGCCCTGCGGATAGCCTCGGCCAGTGCCTCTGTAAACAAGGATAAGTCGAAGCTGAGCGAGGAAGAGCCCTGGGTGGACCTATACCAGAGCAGCTACTCAGAGGATCCGTTTCAGATCCCCTTAGAGGAAAAGATAGAACTTTTGATGAAAGCGGTTGAGGCGATGAAGGGGGATAAGATAAGAGTGGCAGAGGGATCCTTGGCCTTTGACCGTGAGTGGAAGCTCTTTTTGAATACGGAGGGAACGGAGATTGAACAGGTAATCACCCAAAGTGGAGGGGGGATAGTGGCCACGGCATTCGATGGCCAGCAGGTGCAGAAGAGGAGCTATCCCAACTCCTCAGGGGGGGATTTTGCCACCAAGGGCTACGAATTTGTCCGAGGTTTGAAACTTGTAGAGAACGCAGAGAGGATAAGAGAGGAGGCTATAGCACTTCTCTCCGCCCCAGAATGCCCGGAGGGGGAGACCGATATCATTATCGGTGGTTCACAGTTGGCCCTTCAGGTGCACGAATCCTGTGGCCATCCCACGGAGCTGGACCGGGTCCTGGGCACGGAGATAAGCTATGCTGGAGGGAGTTTCCTTGGCTCGGATAAACTCAACAAGTTGCAGTACGGTTCGAATCTGGTGAACATCACGGCAGATGCTACCTTAGAGGGAGGACTGGGCACATTTGGCTACGATGATGAAGGGGTAAAAGCCCAGAGAACCTACCTGGTGAGGAGGGGACTCTTTGTCGGCTACCTCACCTCCCGGGAGACGGCGCCTCTCCTGGGCCAACGATCCAATGGGGCGATGAGGGCAGATGGATGGAACAGAATTCCCCTCATCAGGATGACAAACATTAATTTAGAGCCCGGGGATTGGAATTTAGAGGATCTGATAGCCGATACCAGAGAGGGTATTTACTTAGAGACCAACAAAAGCTGGAGCATAGATGATCTGAGATTGAACTTCCAGTTTGGAACGGAGATTGGATGGGAGATAAGAAAAGGGAAGAGGGTGAGGATGGTGAAGAACCCCATCTATACGGGCATTACCCCTCAATTTTGGAATAGCTTAGATGCCGTCTGTAACAGGGAATCTTGGCACATCTGGGGGATTCCCAACTGTGGAAAGGGAGAACCCAGCCAAATTATGAGGGTGGCCCATGGAACATCTCCGGCCAGATTCAGAAAGGTGAAAGTGGGGGTAAAGAGATGATTGGGAAAGAGAGGATCCTGGAGATCCTGCAAGGGGTTTTAGCCTCCTCGGAGGCCGATCAGACTGAAGCTGTCTTCATTGGAAGCCAGAGAAGCCTAACCAGATTTGCCAACAACTCCGTCCATCAAAATGTCGCCGAAAGGGATACAGATGTTATCTTCAAGGTAGCTTTAGGTAAGAGAATTGGGGTGGCCTCAACTAACTCCCTAAATAAGGGGGAGTTAACGGATGCCCTGAGGGAGGCTGTCAGGATAGCCAGGCATCAGGTGGAGAATCCACATTTCTCCTCCCTTCCCTCTCCTGGAGAGTATAAGAAGGTGGAGACCTTCTTTGAGGGAACGGCAGATTTCACCCCTGAGGAGAGGGCAGAAGGGGTAAGGAGGATATTTAAGAGGGTAGAGGATAAAGGATTGAAGGTGGCTGGAGCCTTCTCCACGGGAAGTGGAGAGATAGCTGTTCTGAACAATTTGGGCCTTGCTGCCTATCAGCCGGTCAGCGCGGCAACCCTGCGGATGGTGGTTAGCTCAGATGATAGTTCGGGCTATGCGGACTATCTCTGCCGAGATATAAAGGAACTGAGTGTAGATGATCTGGCAGAGGTGGCCATAAGAAAGTGTTTAGATAGTAGAGGTCCTCGGAATTTAAAGCCGGGGAGATACGATGTTATCTTGGAACCCCCTGCTATCGGAGAGCTTCTGGAGTGGATGAGTATGATCGGCTTTGGGGCCAGGAGTTATCAGGAGGAGACGAGCTTCCTCAGCGGCAGGTTAGGGGAAAAGATAATGTCTGAAAAGATGACCATCTACGATGACGGCAACGATCCCTTGGGGATAGCTATGCCCTTTGACTTTGAAGGTGTTCCCAAGCAGAGGGTCTATTTTCTTAATAAGGGGGTTGCTCAGGACGTGGTCTACGATTCGGAAACCGCCAACAGGGAGGGAAAGGTCTCCACTGGTCACGCTCTTCCCCCAAGTTCCCGTTCTGGTCCCATGCCGCTGAATGTATTTGTTGAACAGGGAAATGAGGATGAGGAGGAGATGATGGCCTCAATGGAGAGGGGAATCTTAGTTACCCGTTTTCATTATGTCAATGGTCTTCTGAATACCAGGGAGGCCCTTTTTACCGGTATGACCAGGGACGGGACATTCTTTGTAGAGGATGGAAAAGTTAAATATCCCATAGGGAACCTGAGGTTTACCGAGAGTATGCTCAGGGCATTCTCCAATGTGGAGATGGTATCCAAGGGAAGGAAGGCCATCAATGCCTGGTGGGAGGAGGTAGGGGCGGCGGTGGTTCCCACCATCTTGATCAAGGACTTTAATTTCTCCGGGAAGACCGAATAGTAGCCTTGGTCTTCAAGACCTATCAGTTAGCTGCAGCCGTCCGCAGGCTTGTTGAACTCAGCCTCTTGGCCCTTGTCCTTACCTCCGGTTGCAGTAAGAGGGAGAGGGAACCACAAACCTCCCAGGGGATGACTACGATTAGGGTGGCTGGCCATCCCCTGAGGGTAATGGTCTGCCAGACCCCTCAGTCCAGACAGAGGGGTCTGATGTTCAAAAAGAGCCTCCCGCCGGATGAGGGAATGCTCTTCGTCTTCCCCCAGGAGGGCTGTCACCCCTTTTGGATGAAGAATACCTACATTCCCTTAAGCATTGCCTTTATCAACAGGGATCTCAGGATAATTCAAATCGATGAGATGGAGCCCCTAAGTACCATGCCTCATACTCCCCTTGGTCCCATTCTCTATGCTCTGGAGACAAATAAGGGCTGGTTTAAGAGCAATGGGATAAAGGTAGGGGATAGGGTGAGGTTTTAACAAATTTTGCATTAAACACTGAAAATCACTGAAATAATCCTGGATTTCCGCAAGTTCGATGCAACGATGTTCTTTGATCCTTGTAGGGGCTCCGATAAATTGGAGTTCTCAAGGATCGGGTCGCATGAATGCGACCCCTACATACTCTCACCTTTTGGGCGGACATAAACTCTTCGAATCCCCGCTTATCCAAGCACTTCCTGTAAAACTTGCCAAATTCGGGTTTATATATACCCCCTTTGCAGGATACGCTTGATCCTGACAAGTAGATTTCGCATCTGGGCATCTCCCCACCCCATCTCCCGAATGATATATATCCCAGTGCCTCGTCTTCCCTCAATCAGGCCAATGCGGGTCAAATCCCTAATGATGGCCCTTTTCATCTGAGCGATCTCCTCCTCTGAAGGCTCTTGGGCCTTGGACTTCCCCTTAAGCTGGCTTTGGCAGTTGACCACGAATAGATGAGCCCGACGAAGGGGCCTATACTCCTTAAGGAGGAGCCTATCTGCATAGTTCTTCAGGCTTAATGGTTTGGCCAGCATCTCGGAGACATCGATTTTGGAGGCTATCAACTCTAAGAGCGGTTCAGGCAGCTTGGAGAAATCTAAGGAGGGCTCAGAGAGCTCCTCTGAACCTTCCTCCTTCCCCTGGTAAGTCCTGGTTAACAGGGGTAACAAACTCGCTCCGAAATCCTTGACAAAGGCCAAGGAGAGACTATGGGCCAGTTCCTTCTTTGGGGGAAGTATATGCCCATTTGGAGGAGGTGGGGAGAGGAATATCGTTAAGGAGTCAAGAACTTCATATCCGAGGTCGTCGTAATCGGCCAAGTTGGCCTCGATGATACTCAGATTGGGTTCATTATCCCTCCAGAAGATATCTTCCCTATGGCTTTCCCGCACCCTTTCCAGATCCTCTTTGTTTCGCAGGCTAGTAGCTCCGGGGATGGAGGAGAAATTGGCTGGCTTTTTGCTTCGCGGGAGCCAATGATAGAAGCCATAGATAAAATAAGTTAGTTTCTCCCTTATGGCCTCTATAAAAGCTGTCTTCCCCGATTTTCGTGGGCCAATAACAAAAATTTGGTTATACATTTTACCCTCCCTTGAAATTCATTGAAGAGAGCCGCAATTCTGATTAATTCCCCTTCAATCAAGATATGATTCTAAAACCCTCCAGGAGATCTTGCCGCCCTGAGAGACCTTAAATTCAAGAAGCATCCATCCGCCTATATGTCCGTCCTCAAAATAGGCCAATACCCACTTTTTATTTAAAACCCATATCATATCTGCAAAGTAGAATCCCATCCTTCCTCCCTGAATGCCTTTGTAGGGGATTAACTCAGGGTGGTTTTGTAGATCCGCAACGATCTCTTTTAGCGGATCTTTTAAGCCCCTTCTCTGGAATTTTTCTAAATCCCATCTGTTTAAGCCTGGCCTTCTCTCCAGTAGCCTTTGGTATTTATTTAACGAAGATCTCAGATCTT
>DAOVCL010000111.1 GCA_030670005.1 Candidatus Zixiibacteriota bacterium
AGGATTTTGGGAACCACTGAAAGCCCTTATAGTTACACCCTTGGCCAGAGGAAGGGGCTAAAAGTGGCCGGGGGGAAACCCCTCTATGTCTTGGAGGTAAAATCTACGGGGGAGATAGTCTTGGGTGAGGAGAAAGACCTATATGCTGAGGTGTTTTGGGCAATCCAGCCCAACTGGATAGAGGAGGAGCCAAAGGGAAAGCTAAAGGCCTGGATAAAGATCAGGAGCAGACAGAAGCCCTCTCCAGCTCTGCTTTGGCCCCAGGGGGAGAGGGTGATGATCAGATTTGACCTCCCCCAGAGGGCGATTACCCCGGGACAGTTGGCCGTCTTCTACCAGGGAGATACGGTCTTAGGGAGCGGATGGATAGAGGAGGTAGGATGAAGGCGATAGTCCTCTATTCAGGGGGACTGGACAGCAACCTGGCCCTGAGGATCATCCTGGATCAGGGCATAGAGGCCTTGGCCCTCACCTTCATCACTCCATTCACTTCGCCTAAGGTGGCAGGATCCCCCCTCCCGGGGGTGGAATATAAGAGCATCACATTTGGTCAGGAGTATATAGATCTGGTAAAATCCCCATCCCATGGCTGGGGGAGGAATATGAACCCCTGCATTGACTGCCGCATCTACACCTTGAGGAAGGCCAAAGGGCTTATGGATGAGGTAAGGGCATCTTTTCTGGTCACCGGTGAGGTGCTCGGTCAGAGGCCGATGTCCCAAAGGAGGGATACCCTCAGGTTGATAGAGAAGGAGACTGGGTTGGAGGGGCTGATCCTCAGGCCACTTTCGGCCAAGCTCCTCCCACCCACCATCCCGGAGAAGGAGGAATGGGTGAGAAGGGATGTCCTCCTGGACCTCAGGGGGAGGAGTCGCAAGCCCCAAATGGAGCTGGCCAGCCAGTGGGGGATAGCGGGCTACCCTAACCCGGCCGGTGGCTGCAAGCTAACCGATCCCGGTTTCTCCCACAGGTTGCGGGAGACCCTAAACTTCGGGGAGGATAGCCTGGGGGATATGGAGCTCCTCAAGCTGGGACGCCACTTCAGGCTCCCCTCCGGGGCAAAGGCTATAGTGGGCAGGAATGAAGAGGAGAACGGCAAACTCTCCTCCTTGGCCTCTTCCGATGATTACCTTTTGGAAGTAGTGGGCTTCCCTAGCCCTCTGACCCTCTTAAGGAAGGCAAAAGGCAAGAAGGACCTATTAGATGCGGCCTCTCTCTGTGCCCGCTATAGCGATGGAGAGGGAGTAGTAGAGGTGAGAACCTGGAGGGAGGGAAAGGAGATTGACCTCCCGAAGGTTTCCCCCTTAGAAGAGGATAAGATCCTCGAATACAGGTTAGGATGACCTGAGGTTACTGGATGACCAATAATACATTTCGGAATTTCTTAGAAATTCCGAAATGTCGGGGGGTTGTTTGAAGGGGGTAGGCCCCCTTCAAGGGTGACAGCGGAGCAATACGAGCGAGCGTAGGATTGCGGAGCGCCATAGGGCCGGTAAGGCCCTCTGGAGAAGTTAGCGACCGAAGGGAGCTAAGTTCAACTATAATGGGGGGTAAGTGATGAGATCCAAGCTTCCTGAGATGGGGAAGATATCACCGGAGATATTTGAAGAACTCATCTATCCCAGGTTGGGGGCGAGGGACAAGGAGATTCTGGTCGGTCCCCAGAATGGGGTAGATGTGGGGATAGTGGAGATCGGTGGGAAGGCCGTGGCTTTAACCACAGATCCTGTCTTCATAGTCCCTGAGTATGGTTGGGAGAGGGCGGCCTGGTTTGCTGTGCACATACTGGCCTCCGATCTGGTCACCAGCGGCCTCCCCCCCAAATACCTCTCCATAGACTTAAACCTTCCTATGGAGATAACCGAGGCCCAACTGGAAAGGGTGTGGGAGACAATTCACGGGGAATGCCAAAAGCTTGGTATCAGCATCATCTGTGGTCACACGGCAAGATATGAGAACTGTCACTATCCTATGGTGGGTGGCGCCACTCTAATGGCAGTAGGGCCAATGGACGGATGGGTTACCCCAAGGATGGCCTTAGCTGGCGATAGGATAATCGTCACCAAGGGGCCAGCCATTGAGGCCTCAGGGATATTTGCCGCCATCTTCCCTGAGCTTTTGGCCGATAGGTTCGGGGAGGACTTCTCCCAGCGGGCCCAAAAGCTCTTCTATCAGATGTCGGTGGTAAAAGACGCCCTCACTGCGGTGAAGGTAGGGGTGAGGGATAAAGGGGTAACCGCTATGCACGATGCCACAGAATGCGGTGTCTGGGGTGGGATCCACGAGCTGGCTCAGGCAGCGGGCCTGGGGGTGCGGGTGGAGAAGGAGAAGATCCCGGTTGATGAGAAGGTTGAAAAAATATGCGGACTCTTTGAGATTGACCTTTATAAGTCCATATCTGAGGGAACCCTAATCATTGCTTGCAAAGAGGAGAGGGCAGCCGATGTGGTGAATGCCTTGGCCTCAGAAGGGATAATCTCTGGAGTAGTGGGGAAGTTGACCCCACCTGATGAAGGGATGATCCTTATCTCGGAGGGCGGAGAGGAGCCCCTTGTCCATCCCAGGGTTGACCCCTTCTGGCAGGCCTTCTACCAGGCCCTAAGAGGGGAGCCAAAGGGGGGATCAAGTGTATAGCCGCAAGGTAATAGAGCACTTTCAGCATCCCCGAAATGTGGGAGAGATCAAAAATCCAGATGGGGTGGGTAAGGTGGGAAACCCGATCTGTGGGGATATAATGGAGATTTACATAAAGGTAAAGGCCAATAGGATAGATGACATCAAGTTCAGGACATTTGGGTGTGCGGCAGCCATTGCCACCAGCAGTATGATCACCGAGCTGGCTAAGGGAAAGGCCTTAGAAGAGGCTCTGAAGCTAACCCGCAACGATGTGGCCTATGAGTTAGAGGGGCTCCCCCCCATTAAGATGCACTGTTCCAATCTGGCTGCCGATGGACTGCACAAGGCCATCGAGAACTACCTAAAAAAGACCAAAAAGGGGAAGGGGAAAGAAAGCCAAGTATCCGGTTTACTGGATGGAGGTGAAGGGTAAAACCTACGGCTTCTGGGCTTTGATTATCTCTTAGGTATGAGGAGACGTCGGTCGAGTTTAGTTAAGGAACTGGTGGTATTACAAAGGTGACAACTGGTTTTAATATAGTATATCCTTTCAAGTATTAGACCGACAAAAATCCCCACTAAGACCGATGTAATCCTTAATGAGGAGGTAAATTTTATCTATACCAAAGTACTTATTAAAAGCTATATTTCACCTTAAGAAAAATCCTATCTTTCATCTGGCTCATAAAAGTTCCCTTAACGTCCCCTTCTACAAAAACACATGATAACGCTAAAGAAACAGCATCTGCCAACGATAGAGTTACTTCGGGAAATCCAATAAGTATTTCATTCTTGGTCTCATAAGCCATTCCGAACTGCAATGTGTGAATGTCTCTGAAGGGGTAGCGTAATACAGACATCAAATAATTCTCTTTCGCGTCGGGATAGTTTCTGTGATAGAACTGTCCCAGGACATAGAGATCATTGTCAAAGGTGTATTCACCTCCGGCAACGATCTGGTAATATGAATCTCCGCCCTTCGGTTTGGTATAAGCCCCCTCTGCCCAGAGCGCAATCTCCCAGATGGTTCCTATGACATCTCCGCCGTAGATATTCACGTCACGATAGTGTCCATTCAAGGGATAATCCTCTTTGCCCTTGAAGTAGCTTGCCGAGAAGTCCCATCCCCTGATGGATTGCGCCGTGATCTTGAAAGCGTGTTCGGAATTCTCTAACGTCTTTTCCGGCAATACTGTTCCGGAATCTTCAAACGCCGGGACAAAGTAAGGGATGATGACGCCAGTTAAAGTAAGATTGCTCAGAGGATAGTATTTTGCCCTTATCGCTGATACGCCCAATTTTTCCTCAGGGATAAAGGCTTCCTGTTCACTCAGATCATACGGATTGATATTATCTGTGGGGTTGATCTGATACGCGGTGCCCCAGGAAATGATCTGCACGCCTATCCGCAAATCAAACTTGCCCTTGTATTGATCTATGTAAGTCTCGCTCAACTTCCAGTCGAATTGCGACGCGCCCACCGTGTACATTTTCAGATTGACGTAGGCACGCACATCGTCGCTCGCCTGATGATCCAGCTTCAGTCGAACCCTCGTTCTTGTCCAGATATTCCCTGATCCATCTAATAATCCATCTACATCAAAGCTCTGAGTCCTACTTATTTCTCCGCCGATCTCAGGGGATCTCTGAGCAAGTCCAGGAGCTGAAGATATTAACCACATAGAAAGGAAAATCCATTTCTTCATAACGATCTCCTAAATTTTTGGAATGTGAAAAGAAAAATCATCTTGACTATCCGCCCTAAAATCCCTATTTTATTATGAAATTGCCTACATCCAATAGCCTATACCAGTTCTTATGGGACAAGAAAAATGAATAAAAAAGGATTAAAAAAAATTCTGGAACAAAAACGAGAAGAATTGGTGCAGCTTTTCTCACAAAATGGCGTCATTGCCTCATATCTATTTGGTTCTCAAACCACCGGGAAAACGGGACCGCAAAGCGACATCGACTTAGCCGTTCTATTCGATCCAACGATTCCGAAGGGCAGAAGAGGAAAACTAAAGATCCACCTCCTCACCGAGCTTATCGGAATTTTTGAATCGAACCGGGTTGATCTGGTTTCCTTGAATGAAGCTCCACCCTTTTTAGCTTATGAGGAAATCATTCGTTCCAGCGAGTTGATCTTTTCAAACAATGAAGACCAAAGATTACTCTTTGAGGTGGAAGCATTCCACCGCTATGTAGATACCGAACCCCTCCGTCGAATTCAGCAGATGTATCTTACCGAAGAGATAAAAGAAAAAGCCAGGACTTTGAAGTCAGCACGAGGAATTCAATGGTAAAGAAACAGTTAGTTCTCGAGATGTTGAGCGCACTTCGGGAATACATAAATAAGCTCAAACCCTTGCAGAAACTTTCGTTAGATGAGATTGCCTCCGATTATGTCTCCTATTGGGCCGTTTTACACGGGTTGCAAATGGCTATCCAGTGTACCGTTGACATCGGAAGCCATCTTCTGTCCGGGATTGGAACTGAACGGCCCGCCGATTACAAGGATGTGATTCTGGGACTTGGCAGGCAAGGGATCATTCCTGCCGATTTCGCCAAACGTTTTCAGGGAATCGCTGGCTTTAGAAATATTCTGGTCCATCAATATCTCCAGGTTGATGTGGAAATTGTCTATGAAAAGTTAGAAGAAGGGCTGGAAGATTTCCAACAGTTTATGGTATTTGTGCACAGGTATCTCCAGAAACTCAAAAATGGGTAGTATATTTTTTACTCCACCGCAAAGCCGCAGAGCACGCAAAGAAAGACAAGACATAAGGGTTGAAGTCCTTTACGGCTCCATCTGTCTTGTTCCCACGCTCCTGCGTGGGAACAAGACACCCTCCCCCCTTCCCCAATGAAACTCTGGAGGGTGCATTTTCCCTCTCCGAATGGAATCCTGCCTTCAGCCTGGCGAATAACCTCCTTAAGCCTCCTTACTTTTTTTCCAGTTGACGGGTGGTAAACATCTTGTCCGGAATTTCCGGATTCACCTGAATTTCCTTTGTGACGATAATAGTCTTGCTCCCCTTCTGAACATTTTGCATTTCCATTCGCTTCGTGACCCAGAGTCCCTCGATCTTTTCAAACCCGAAGGCGTACAAAACCTTGAGCAGGTCTCCGTGCCTGTCGTAATACTCCGTCTTCAGCGAGTAGAAGTGCTCTTTGTCCACCCATTTTTTCAGCTTGCTGTAGCTGGACTCCTCCGGCTTTTTGGGGATAAGTTCCAGAACATAGCACTGATGTCCTTCGTATTCCTCAGTGCCGAGTAATTTAGAATGGAAGTCTTCTTCCCAGGAATAACCGCCGACATCATCATAGCTAAAATCGCTGCCCATAAAACTTCCGCCCTTTTCCTTGGTGGCGATACGACGCACTTTCCTCAGCGCGGGAAGATACAGCCAGTCATCGTCCTTCACGGAGAGAAAACCGGTGCCCTTGATATTGGCCGGCGTGAGAAACCGGACCAACGTGTAGTCGTCTCCTTTCATCCAGGCCTTGATCGTTCGGACCCGCTTGGCGCCCGCTTTGTGCACGATGGTCATCTCGCTGATCGTGATCTCCGAATCGGGACTGTTTTCGTCCTCTTTCTTTAGGATTTCATCACCGGTTAAATCCTGTGCTATGGTTGAGTATGCGAATATCAAAACAACTATAATCATACCGATCATCAGAGCGCCGACCTGTCTGCGTGCGGTCACGCACAGGCAGGTGTTTTTAATTTTGATTCTCATATCGATTACCTCCTTATTAATTTCTAACTGTCAATCATATTTTAAATAGAACACCGATGACGCGGATGACACAGATTTTCACTGATCTTTTATCTCTAATCCGTGTGAATCCGCGTAATCAGTGTCATCCGTGTTCTATTTTATTTTTATCCCGCAAGAACAACAATGCCGGCAACACAGTCATCGACGCGGTTGAAGAGAAAAACATGGTCAATGCAATGAGCCAGCCGAAGCGCTGCATCGGCGGCATGGATGCAAATATAAGAACCAAAAAGCCTAATCCCAGGGCAGCGGCGTTATAAAAAATTGCCTGCCCGGTATTGGCGATGGTAACCTTTAACGCTTCCTCCACGCTTTT
>DAOVCL010000008.1 GCA_030670005.1 Candidatus Zixiibacteriota bacterium
TTTGTTGGCTCTGGTTAAAGGATTTTTTCATTCTTAATTCTACATTCTTCATTTTACATTCGAAGCTTCGCCCAGTTTATACTGCCAGACCTCGTCGGTTTGAGGCGAAGCTTCGCTGGAATAGAGCACGAGGGAGACCAAGGGGAAGTTTATGTTGGGAGAGAAGAGATTGGCTGGAGAAGACTGGGGGGAAGAGGTGGTGAGACGAGAATGGTATGCAGCAAGGCCATCGCTTGAGGAGATATTCGAGGGAAAAGAGGCAGACGAGGCTATATACGAGGCATTTTACAGGTGGGGATATAAACTGAAGGAAGTTGGAGAATTCTTGGGGATTCACTACTCAATGGTAAGTAGAATAGCCTCAAGCAAGCACAAAGTAGCAAAAAGCAAGACCTGACCCCTTAATTTCCTGTGCACTATCGTTCCATTAAAAATGCAGGGACCAATAAAAGCAATTCCCGATAACGTTCCGCAGGTTTGCGAAGTCCCGAAGGGATTTAGCGAAGCGTCGCAAACACGCTGTTAGGCGAAGTTTTCGTTTTCTTTTCACTTTATACTCTGCGTATCAGGTACTCCAGAAGCTAAACTTCTTTGAACTCTATTCTTAACTACCATTATTTGATCAGAGTTTCTCTCCTACTACTATCATGCTATCTGATGTTACACTATATTCTTCCAATGGAACCCTAAATGAACCATAAGCACCCTTAAACACAAGTTTTGCAGTTTCAATTAATTTGACCATCTCAGGTAATGTATAGAGCCTTACTAATTCATCATACTTCGATTCTATAAGGTTACCTTCTTTGGTGATATAAAGGGAAGTAATTCTCATTTTTCCTGTGACTAAATTGTGGTTGTATTTCATTAGAAGATAACCATCTTCTACCTCCTCCCATCTTTCTTCTCTTTCTTTTATCCTTGTAAACGGATTCAATAGATCGATGTAAAATTTCCCACTATGTTTTAACGCTTTCTCAACTGCTTGCAATACCTTTAGATTACCGCTATCATCAAATAGACCAAAGCTACTAACAACTGTACAAGCATCGAATTCGTCATTGAACCTTGCATCTCTCATATCTCCTTCTATAAGTTTTACTGGCAGGTTTTCTTTCTGTGCGGCTTTGTTACCGTAATCCACAAGCACTTTTGCAATGTCCACTCCGACTACATTCATTCCTCTACGAACAAGCTCAAGGGTTTTAGAGCCTTCTCCGCAAGCAAGATCAAGTACTCTGTTGCCTCTTCTAAGATTAAGGGTATGAATGATATGTGAAACAACTTCTTTCTCGATTGCAGGCTCATCAAGATGCTGATATTTTATTCTGAAAAATTCAGCCCAAAAGTCCTGCCAACCTTTAGTGATTTCTCTCATATGACCTTCTTTCCTACACTTTTGATCACATTACCAAAAATCTCCCCTGACGTCTCGCGTGTTTGCGAAGTGCCGAAGGCAATTTGAGTGAGCGAAGCGAACCGCAAACACGTTGTCAGGTGAAGTACAATGTCTTTCGATATCTGCAATTATTCTAATGTTTGAACGATTTTTCTTAGCGATTCTAAGCCTAATTTCTCGGCTTCTCGAGCTTCTTTAAGACATTCTATAGCAACTTGGCAACGAGTTGTGTCTTTGATCTCACCTTTTGGCGGAAATGGAAATAGCTCTGATACTTTATTCAAATCTTGTGCAACTACCTCATAATGTTTTATGGCTTCCTTAAACAAGGGACTAGATTTGTTACCAATGTGCCCTGTTGCTTCTTTTAGGAATTCTACAGCAAATGTCCTACATTCACACCACACAGCAGCATTATATGCTACACCAAACCCATCTGCTTTTCCAGCTTTAATCATTTCTATCCAGTGATCAAAACCAGCCAACCCGGAATAGAATTTCATATCTATCCATGTAGGTTTATATCTTCCTTCAGCGTATTCTAATGCAAATTTAAAGGCCTCCTTCACTGTCTTAACCGGATCCGCAACCTTACCGGGCTTGACAGTGTACACTTCCAATTTGCCAGTGTTTCCCTTACCGAGTTCTTCCCACAATTTAGGACCCTTACCTGAATCACATTGTGGATCTAAAAAAAAGTATCCTTTATCATCGTAGCCATAGATGACAAAAAAATCAGGATACTCCAATTCCCATCCATAACAAGGTGATTCTTTATCGATAGCCTGCCTAATTTGGGCCCAAGCTTCTTTCTGCTTTTCAGCAAAATCTGAGTCTGATTTAAAACCGTGCACTCCTTCGATGATATAACCTATATTTTCTCCAAGTTTAAAAAACTTTTCCGTATTCCATCCCGTGGGTCCACAAGAACCAACAGGTTCAGATATATTAATGATAAATGCATGTCCAGTCCCTCCAAATAACCAAGCATCAGAAACATCAATACCTAAATATTCAAGACATCCTTTAGTACAACCAAGATGTGAAACCCACATCGGTTTCTGCCTTAAACCTTCGATTTTCTTTTTCATAGTACCTCCTATACTATTTCCTACACCCAAGGATAGCAACACAATCGTTATCAAAATTACCTTGTTGAACTGTACGGATTTACGCATGATGCCTCCTTTTATTGGCATATTTCGCCTAACAATAGATTAACGACGAAGTTCGTTTATTCGCCCATATATGGAAATAACCCGAAGTACTTCGTTTATCTTCCACTTTGCACCTTTAGTTCTCAAGAGTTCTTAAAATCCAATTCACCTAAATTCCTCTACTTTGGCAAGAACTTTTTCCTTATAGATTGTTTCTTTCCGTCCGGAGAAAATGAATAAAAAAGGGGGGACTGTTAAGTCCTCCCTTATTGTCTAAGGCTGTCGATTGCTCAAAAGAATCAACGATCAACTGTAGTGTAACAGGAGGGTTTTTCTAACTCTCTCTGCTCTCCCTTGCCGTTTGAGACTTCCCACTTGATTATCCCCAAATGGGAAATTACATTGGTTTTGATGAACCGGGTTAAGGAAGAAACAAAAATAGAGGATATCCTGGAGGAATATCCTCAACTTGCCAGGGTCTTTACCCCATTTGGCCTCCCCTGTTTTGTCTGTGACGAGCCTGCCTGGGGAACGGTTGGGGAGCTGGCCACCAGACATAGGGTTGGGTTGATGTAGATAAACTTCTCTCTGCCCTTAACCAGGCTACACAGGGCTAAGATGGGGAGAGGCCATACCTTTCTATCTTTCTGTAGAGGGTGGAGGGATCAATCCCCAGGATCTCTGAGGCCCTGCTCTTCTGCCATTTTGTTTCCTTAAGCACCCAGTAGATGTAGGATTTCTCCACAGTCTCTATTGTGGGTAGAGGAGATGATTCCCTCTTTACTAACTGAGGTTGGGGTGGCCTTCTCAAATTTTCCGGCAGCTCGGTTGGCTTAATCTCGTTGCCCCTGGCCAAGACCATTGCCCTTTCCAATACATTTTCTAACTCCCTCACATTTCCCGGCCAGGAATAGCCCAGCATAAGCTCCAGGGCCTCCGGGGAGAGGCTTCTCCTCGTCCCGGTTGCTTGGGCATACCTCTGGAGAAATACATTGGAGAGAAGTTCTATATCATCCCTCCTCTCCCTCAGAGGGGGAATGCAGAGGGGGATCACATTCAACCTGTAGAAGAGATCGGGCCTGAACTTTCCCATCTTGATCATAGCCTCCAGGTCTGCGTTGGTCGCCGCTATCAACCGCACATCCACTGGGATTGGTTTCGTCCCCCCCACGGGCATAATCTCCCTCTCCTCCAGCACCCTGAGGAGCTTGACCTGAATGGAAGGTGAGGTCTCTCCCACTTCATCTAAGAAGAAGGTTCCCTTATCGGCCACCTTAAAGAGCCCATCCTTATCCCTCACTGCTCCGGTAAAGGAACCCTTGATGTGACCAAATAGCTCACTCTCCAAGAGGTTCTCCGGCAGGGCAGCGCAGTTTATGGAGACAAACGGGCCGGAGGATCTTCCAGAACCATTATGGATGGCCCTGGCGATAAGCTCCTTTCCTGTCCCACTCTCCCCATAGATGAGAACCGTGCTTTCGGTCTGGGCTATCTTCTGAGCGGTCTCCTTCAACTCCTGGGCCTTCTGGCTGTTGCCGATAAAATCGCTAAAGTTAAATTCCCTCTTGATCCTTCTCTTTAGCTCCCTGTTCTCCTGAGTTAGCCTCTTCCGTTCGATGGCCCTGTTCACGGCCAGCTTTATCTCCTCGATCTTGAATGGCTTGGTGATGTAATCGTTTGCTCCCATCTTTAAGGCCTCTATGGCCGTATCCAATGAGGCAAAGGCGGTCAGGACTATGAAACCGAGCTCGGAGTCCAATTCCCTTACCTTGGAGAGCAGCTCCAGCCCACCCATCTGGGGCATCCTCAGATCGGAGATCACCAGATCGAAGGAGGACTTGCCCAGGAGCTTGATGGCCTTGAGGCCGTCCGAGGCCGTAACCACATCGTAATTCTCCTTTCTCAAGGTAAACGACATAACCTGGCAGAGGCTTTCCTCATCGTCTACAACCAAGATTTTTCCTTTAGCCTCCGGCATATCCCTCCCCCTCTAAGGTGATAAAGAATGTCGTTCCCTTCCCCCTTTGACTCTCCACCTCTATCTGACCTCCATGCTCCTCAACGATCCTTTCTGCTATGGAGAGACCCAATCCAGTTCCCCCCTTCTTGGTGGAGAAGAAGGGCTGAAATATCTTCTCCCTGACTGAGGGAGAGATCCCTCTGCCATTGTCCCTTACGGCCAGCCTCACCTTGCCGTTCCCCGAACCAATGGCCTCAAATCTCACCCACCCCCCTCTTTCCAAGGCCTCCAGACCATTTAGCCCTAAGTTAAGGAGAACCTGTTTCAGTTGATCCTGGTCACCTCTTACCAAAAGTGGCACATCCCCCAATTTTGCCTCTATGGTCCCCATCTGGGGCTTAACCGACTCCCTCCTCAGAAGCGCGGCCACCTCCTTGGCCAAATCCCTCAAATCCAGGGTCTTGAATCTTCCCTTGCCTGGCCGGGCAAAGGAGAGGAAATCCTGGAGAATCCCATTCAACCTGTCTGACTCCTTTATGATGAGATCCATCAACTTCCTCTCCTCCCCCTCCAATTTGAGCTCACCCTTCAAAACCTCTACCGATCCCCTGATAGAGGAGAGGGGGTTTCTGATCTCATGGGCCACATTGGCCGAAAGCTGACCCACAGCGGCCAGCCTATCGGCCTTCCTCATCTTCTCTTCCAATTTCTTCACCTCTGTGAGATCCTGAAATACGGCAATTACTCCCCTCACGCCTCCTTGGTTGCCCCTCAATACGGAGGTGTTTATCCCCACTGGTATCTCCCCTTTCCCTCCCCTTAAAAGCAACTCCCCCCTGGACTCCCCCTTTCCGCTATAGAGGGACTGCCTCATCAACTCACCTAATTCAGGGAATTGGGACGAGATAACCTGCTCAAAGTCCCTCCCCACGATCTCTTCCCTCTTTCTCCCCAGAATCTCCTCTGCCGTGTGATTGAAGTAGGCTATCTCTCCATTCCTACCAAGGGTGATGAGGCCACTTCTCATATGCAGCAGGATGTCATCGGTCTCCAGCTTGGCTCTGCTCAGTTGGGTGGAGGCACTCCTCAGCTCCTCGACCCTTTCCTTCAATCTCTCGGCTAAAAAACCGCTGAGAAAAGCGGCCAGAAAGAAGAAGCAGATGTAGAGGTAAAGGGCCAGAAATATCTTATCACTGGGATAGGAGATTGACCCCACGGGGCTAAGCAGTATCCCCTTGATCTCCAACCAGATGATGAACTCATAGAGCATTCCCGCCCAGGTGGCCACAAGAAGCCCACCCTTTAATCCAAAGAGTATGCTCCCACTGATGATGGAGAAGACAAAGAGGAGGATAAATGGACTGGTCACTCCACCGGAGTAATGAACTATCCCCCCCTCCAAGACCACCTCAAAGAGGAGCTGAAATCCCAGAAAGCCTGGGTAGGGGGTATCATCTCCCACCTTCTTCACCCGACGCAGGGCGAAGAGGTAGACCAAAGTCCCCAGGCCGTAGAGGACCAAAAGGGGATAGAGGAGATTCTCCTGACGGAGGAAGAAGAAGATGGCTCCAGAGATGAGGAGGAAGATCACCAGCCTGGAGACCAACAGCCACCTGAACCTGCTTAAGTCATCCCCCCTCTGCAGTCTCATCTTCTTATCCAATGACTCCGATGAGGTCAAACATAGGAAGATACATTGAGATCAAGACAAAGCCGATGACTGCTCCCATAACCACTATCACCACGGGCTCTATTATCGAGGTGAGGGCGTCAACTGCGGCATCTACCTCATCCTCATAGAAATCGGCCACCTTCTCCAACATCTCGTCAAGACCTCCCGTCTTCTCCCCCACGGAGATCATCTGCACCACCATTGGGGGAAAGACGCCGGTATCCTGCAGGGGTTGAGCAATGGTATCACCCTGGGCAATGGCAGTTACCGCCCGGCGAATGGCATTGTAGATAACCTTGTTGCCAGCGGTTTTAGCGGTAATCTCCAAGGAATCCAGGATGGGAACCCCACTGTTCAGCAGGGTCCCCAGGGTTCTACTGAACCTGGCGATTATGCTCTTGCGCAGGAGATTTCCCATAATTGGTATCTTAAGCTTAAACCTGTCTATGGCCAGTCTCCCAGAGGGGGTTTTGGCCAGATACCTGTAGCCTATGCCCAGTCCAATCAGGATCACAATACCTAAGAGGATGTTTGACCTAATGATACCACTTATAGCCAAGACCAGCTTGGTGGGAAGAGGAAGCTCAGCCCCAAATCCCTCAAAGAGCTTGGCAAAGACAGGGACGATAAAGGTGATCAGAAAAAGGGTTGCCCCGGCAGCCACCACGCTGATCACCGCCGGATAATACATCGCCCCTTTAATCTTCCTCCTCAGGGCATCAACCTTCTCCCTATAAGTCGCCAACCTCAAAAGGATCGTATCCAGAGCTCCCCCTATCTCCCCTGCCTCCACCATATTGACGAAGAGCTCATCGAAGATCTTGGGGTGTTTACCCAGGGCCTCGGCCAGGGTTGAGCCGCTCTGCACCCTCTCCCTTACATCGCTCAGGGCATCCTTCAAAGCAGGGCTCGTTGCCTGATCAGAGAGGATCTCCAGGGATTGAACCAGAGGTAGTCCGGCCTCAATCATAGTGGCAAACTGCCTGGCCATACGGGAGATCTCCGTGGATTTAACCCCCCTCCTTATGTGGAGGTGAATCTCCCTGGGCTTGGCCCTGGCCTCAGTAACCAAGACCCTCTTTCTCCTCAGGATCCTGCGGACTTCTTCCTGGGAACGGGCCGCTATCTCCCCGCTCACCTCAGATCCGGAGAGTGTCTTCCCAACATACTCAAAGACTGGCAAAATATACCCCCTTAGTTATCTTTTGGCTCCTATACTGCCCGCCTGCGGGCCATCATCTCCTTCAGCTCCTGTGGATTTGTGCTGCGGGAAAGGGCATCCTCTAAACTCATCTTTCGCATAAGGTTAAGCTCCATCAGGGACTGATTCATCGTTTTCATCCCATACTTTTGGCCGGCCTGGATAAGGCTATAAATTTGATGAACCTTGCCATCCCTGATCATAGCCTTTATAGCCGGAGTGCAGATCATCACCTCCAGGGCCAGAACCCTCCCCCCCCCGATCTTAGGGATAAGCTGCTGAGAGACCACTGCTTGAATGACAAAGGAGAGCTGGATCCTCACCTGCTCCTGCTTCTCCTTGGGGAAGACATCAATGATCCTCTTTATGGACTCTATGGCCGATCCAGTGTGCAGGGTGGCAAAGGCCAGATGGCCGGTCTCCGATATGGTCAAGGCCGATTCCATAGTCTCCAGATCCCTCATCTCACCGATCATCACCACATCGGGATCCTGTCTCAGGGCATACTTCAGGGCCTGGGCAAAGGTGTCGGTATCCGCCCTCACCTCCCTTTGATTTATTAGACAATTGTTGTGTTTGTGTAGGTATTCAATTGGATCCTCTACGGTAAGAATGTGCAGCTTCCTCTCCCTATTTATCCTATCCAGCATGGCGGCAAGGGTAGTTGATTTCCCTGATCCGGTGGGCCCTGTTATCAAGACCAACCCCTGAGGAAGATTCGCCAGGTCGGCAACCTGTTTAGGGATCCCCAACTCCTCAAAAGAGCTTATCTTAAATGGTATCTGCCTGATGGCCGCAGCCACACATCCCCTTTGGAGAAAGATGTTGCACCTAAACCGGGACATATTCTCCAGACCAAAGGAGAGATCAAGCTCCTTGCTCTCCTCGAACCTCTGTTTTTGCTTTTCGGTCATCATACTATAGGAGAGCCTCTTGGTATCCTCCGAGCTGAGAGGGGAGTGTTGAGACCTATTCAAGCTTCCATCAACCCTGAACATCGGTGGGGCGCCAACTGTGAGATGAAGATCAGAGGCATTTAGCTTGAACATCTCCTCCAACAACTCCTTTAAGGTTAACAAGTTAAACTCCTTTCCTAATATATTTAATTGCAATAACTCAGAAATGGTCAATAATCAATGAAAAATGGCACGCACCTCAGGGTTTTCTGGCTTCATTTCATTTGCTAATTGTTAATTGACCATTGGTGATGGTCCATTCCGTGGTGAACTGTTACATAGAATTTAACTCAGATTATGCGTTAGGGAACCACGAGATTGCACGAGATTGTCACAAGATATTCAAAATAAAGAGCTCACAAAAATTGAATTCAAATCCCTCTTTCACCTAAAAGGTGAAAGTCTATAATCTTGAAGATTCTTATATAATCTGTGAAGATCCGTGTTCATCTGTGGTTTGTGCATATTTTGAGTTTAATTGATTCCCCTACGAATTTCCTGCCGTCTCGCCCAGGACCTCTTCCACCGTGCTTATTCCCCGCTTCAATTTCTCAAAACCAGCCTCCCTCAGGCTAAGCATCCCCTCCTCCTGGGCGGCAATCTCAAGTTCCTGAGATGACTTGCCCTCCAGTATTAGCCTCTCCAACCTTCCTGTTATAGGCATCACCTCATAGGCCGCCGTACGGCCAGAGAAACCCGTATTGTTACAAGCAGGGCATCCCTTTCCTTTAAAAAATTCCATCCCCTTTAGCTCCTGGGGGGAGAAACCAAGCCTCCCTAAGATCTCATCTGGGAGATCTACCCTCTCCTTACAATGCTCACATATCTTGCGAAAGAGCCTTTGGGCGATGATCATCCTCACCGATGATGCTACCAGAAATGAGGGAACACCCATATCCACCAATCTGTTTATGGTGCTGGGGGCATCATTGGTGTGCAGGGTGCTGAAGACTAAGTGCCCGGTAAGGGCAGCCCTGATGGCTATTTCCGCCGTCTCCAGATCCCTTATCTCTCCCACCATAATTATATCTGGATCCTGCCGTAAAAATGAACGGAGGCTGGCGGCAAATGTCAAACCTATCTCCTGGTGCACTTGGATCTGGTTTATCCCCCCAATATTATACTCCACCGGATTCTCTACGGTCATTATGTTCACATCGGTGTTATTTAACTGGCTTAAGGCCGAATAGAGGGTGGTTGTTTTTCCGCTCCCCGTGGGTCCGGTGACCAAAATCATCCCATAGGGTTGATGGATGGCGTAATCGAACTGCTTAAGGGAGCCTTCAGGAAAGCCCAGCTTGGTGAGATCAAGCATCAGACTCTTGGGGTCCAGAATTCTCATCACCACCTTTTCCCCAAATATGGTGGGGATGGTGGAGACCCGCAGGTCAATCTTCCGTGCGGCCACCTTCACCTTTATCCTCCCATCCTGAGGTCTCCTCCTCTCTGATATATCTAAGTTGGCCATTATCTTTATCCTGGAGACCACGGCTGCCCTCAGCTTATATGGGAGAGGGGCCATCTCCTGCAGGGTTCCATCTATCCTATATCTGACTCTCAGTCTCTTCTCGTAGGTCTCTATGTGGATGTCACTGGCTTTTCTTCTGATGGCATCTGTAATCAAGCCATCAACCAACCTAACCAGGGGTTTGTCCTCGATGGCCGACTTCAGCTCCTGCTCGTCTACACTCTCTTCCTCAACGATCTCCAGGTTACCCACATCCAGATCCTTCATCAACCTGGAGAGGGATTCTGATTCGTCGTAATATTGATCTAATGCATCCTTTATGTCCTTTTCACTGCTGATCACCAGTTGAACATTAAACCCAGTAATGAACTTGATCATATCCATTACGAAAATGTTCTCTGGGTCTGATATGGCCACAATCAGGGTCTTGCTCAGCTTGCTCACGGCAATGACATTGAATTTGCGGGCGATGTCCACGGGTATGAGCTTTACCACCTCCGGGTTAAGCTCGATCTCCGTCAGATTCAGTGTGCCAATATTTAGCTGACGGCCCAGAAATTCCGTGATCACATTCTCATCCTTCACCACACCCATCTCCACCAAGATCTGGCCTATCTTCCCACCCTTCTTCTTCTGGATAGAAAGGGCTTTCTCCAGTTGCTCTTGGTTTATCTTACCTGCCTTTACCAGTAAGCTACCTAACTTGCTCGCCACACTCCCTCCTGTGATAATTCACCACGGACTGACAAAAAATGGTCAATGATCAATGAACAATTATCAATGGAAAATGGCATCTTCGCTTTTATCTCATTTTAACTTGCTAATTGCTAATTGTTTAATTGACCATTCCGTGTGATTCCGTGGTAAAATGTTGTCCCCTCCTTAATCCCCAAATATCTGATCCAATCTCTCATTAGCCTGATCAGCGAATCCAATCCCAATTTCCTCTTCATCCTCGGACTTACTCCTCAGTATCTCCTCCAAATCCCCTTCGGCCTCCCGCACATAGAGCCTAACCATCCCCACGGTGGTGCGGTCATCAAAGACGACCCCTAAGATACTCCTTTGGCCTACCAGGGAGACATGGATGTTGTCCTTCTTGCCCTCATGGAAGAGGACGCTGAACTCTGATTCCCCTAAGAGCTTGGCCATCTCCTTGGTGGAGGCAAAACTTCCCGCCAGGAGAGCGGCCAGACTGGTGGTGTCCAGAGAGTGGGTAAAACCTTGTTTGGCAATCAGGTGACCATCCTTGTCCACCAGAAGCGAGCACTTAGCCTCACTCTCCCGCAAGAGTTTCCTCAATACCCCACTTATCCTCTCAGATTGCCCCTTATAGATAACAGAAAGCCCTTCATTCACCTTTTGCCTCCTCTTTTAAAGATCCGCCAAAGGAAAAAGCCCCTCCTCTTGGTTCCCTCTGCAGGTTTTGCTGGCTCCACAGCCCTCAGGGGTTGAAACCTCAAAGGGCTTATCCTGTGTGGACGATAATCTCCCCTGGGAGTTCTGGGGACCGATGGGGGATTGGGGGTTTCTATAGGCCTGCTTTGCATGGGCTCTTGCCTGGGTTGGGGAGAAGGAACCGTTGGCTCAGGAGGGGGCATAGCATCCTGGTGGGTTGTCTTCTCCAATACTATCTTGGATATGGACTTTAAGGTCTCAAAAACCCCTACTCCCCTGTTAGCTTCCGCCTCAAAGAAGGGAACACCCCTATAGTTGAGAAGTTTGTTTAGCTCCTCGGCAGATGCTCTATCCGGAAGATCTCTCTTGTTATATTGGAAGACCAGAGGGATATCGTCCAGTCTATATCCATATTCAGTCAAATTTTCCCCTAAGTTTTGCAGGCTCTCCATATTCTCTCTCATATTACCCCTCTGAGAATCGGCCACAAAGACTATGCCGTCCGCTCCCCTCAATACAAGCCTCCGGGTGGCATTGTAATAGACCTGACCGGGAACGGTATAGAGCTGAAACTTGGTCGTAAACCCTTGAATTGACCCCAGATCTAAGGGAAGAAAATCGAAGTAAAGGGTTCTATCCTTCTCTGTGGCTAAGGAGATCAGTTCCCCCCTTCTCTCTCTGGGTATCTTCTGATGTACCCATTGAAGATTAGTTGTTTTACCGGAAAGGCCAGGGCCATAATAGACTATCTTACACGATATCTCCCTAAAGGCATAGTTTATGGAGACCACTCCTCTTCCTCCTGAAGCCTTGCATTCAGCCTCTGTAGGGTATTTTTCAACTCCAGCCAGACAAGTCCAAGATTGGCCTCGGGCTCGGTAAGGGCTATCAATAGACCAAGCTCCACACCTACAAAAAGGACCTTCCCTAACTCCCCGGAGATCATCCCCTTGATGACGGGCCCAGAATCCAACTTGGAAAGCGATCTCTCCGAGGTCCTCAAGAGGGCAATCGTTTCAGCGGCAACAACCTCTTGGTCTATCCCCTCCTCCACCTCAGAGGCAATTATTATCCCATCTCTCCCCACAACCATACTTCCCCTCACTCCACTCGTTTTATTCAACTGTGATAAGGTCTCTTCCATCCTTAACCTCTTCTAATAGCCTCAATAGCCTTCCCTACCTTAAGCTTTAAGGAAGCGGGGGAGATCTCCTTCTCGGTGAAGAGAACCAAGTAGCCAAAGGAGGAATCAAAGAGCCAGATCCTATGGGCAGTGGTAGTGAGCTCTATCTCCTGGGTTGGCCCAAATTCCATCTTCATCATTCCATCCTTGGCTAAATTGTAGATGGCAGCACCTGCCACAGCCAACTCCTCAGGCCTCCCCTCCGCTGAATTCCCTCCAAAGAGAAGCCCTTCCCTATCAACCATAGCTACCCCCATCACTCCAGGATCCCCGTAGAGGCCGTCTAAAACCTCGGTTATCAACCTCCCCCCCTTCCTCTCCCTTTTTGCCCTCTCCTCTGCTACCCTCAGAAGTCCTATTACCTTTTGATTCCCCGGCTGGGAAAGGGAAAGCTCCTTTAGCATCTCCTTTGCCTGATTTATCCTCCCCCTTTTCAGGAGAAGACTGGCTCTGAGCAGGCTCACCGTGCCCTGGGGAAGGTCATGGTTATCAACCCAATCAACCTCGTATTCAGCTTCATCAAGGAGGTTCATATCCAGTGATATCTTGGCCATAACCAAGTGGGCTAAACCATAATGGGAATGAACCTTAAGTCCAGCCTCACAGATCTTATGCGCCTTGTCCAGCATCCCCTTCTTCCTGTAGGCATCGGCCAAGGAGGCAAAGATGGTGGAGTTGGGGTTCTGGGCCAGTAGCCTCTGACAGGTAGATATCCTCTGGTCAAGTACGTCCAATCCCCTCTCCTTTCCCTAACCTCTCCAGGGCCGTCTGGAGACTTATCCTTAGCCTATCGGTTGCCTGGGCCAACTTTCCTATCTCATCTCTGGAATCAAAGACTATTCTCTCCTCCATATACCCTAAGCTCACCCTCTCAGTTACCTGGGCTAACCGGAGAAGCCTGCTGGACAATCTGTGCGAAAAGAGAAAGACCAAGATCCAGGAGAGCAATAGGGAACCGCCAAAGAATACTCCGGCAATCATCCAGTAATCTCTTGACTTTTGGGCAAAGGAGGAGAAACCCAGATGGATAGCTCCCAGAGTTCCTTCTAAAATGGGAATGGTAAACCCATATCCCCGACCCTGAGCAAATCTAATTGCCCTCACCTTCTCAGCATCCCCTCCATCCCTCTGGATTATAGATTCAACCCTCCCCTGGTCCCTGAGGGTGTTAGCCCTGATCTTTCCCTCCTGGTCGGTTATCAGGATATAGGAAACCCCCTTTATACCAGCAAATCTCTCTACCAAATCCCTCAACTCCAGATCTGACCCCCGTACCAGGTATTCCTCGCTCTGCAGGGCCAGATCCTCCCCTAAGATCCTTCCCTTTTCAACTGAGTTCTTCATCAAAGTCCTCTCCTGGGAGAATCTGTATCCTACCAAACCAGAGAGCGCAACAAAGAGGGTCAACCCTAAGCCGATAAGGGAAAACTTCCCTCTTATTCCTAATTTCATCTCTCACCCCCGGGAAATTCTATGGGAACTGTGGTCCAAAATCTCACCCTTTTCCCCTGATAGGTGCCCGGGGAAAACCTCCACCCCTTCACAAACTCTAAGGCCAGAACCTCACAATCTCCGTCAAGATCAGACCTCTTCACCCTTGTCTCCGTAACCCTCCCCTTCTCATCAATCCAGGCTTTGACCACCACCCCTCCCCGACACTTCCCATCAACCGGAAGCGATGGCCGCCCTATGATCCGGGGCAGGCTGTCCAACATCCCTACGGCAACAAGGCCAGGCTCCTTTTGATCCGATCCCCCCTCCCCATCAACAGAATCAGGAAGGGAATTAAGGGAGGCAAAGATGACCTCCCCCAAATTGCCATCCTCCTCATCATCGTATATCCTCTTATCAATCTGGGAAGGTTCGCTCTCCTTCCAGAAATTGCCCTGGGCCTGAATTCTCAAGGGGGAGAGGTTATAGATATCGTAAAGGGAGTTGCCGTAGATCTGGTTATCTCCTCCCTCTTTTAGGGAACCCAAAAAGGGGCAGGAGTAGTCGAATACGACAACTCCATAGGGATTCGCCCTAATCTGGGATCCCCTCACAATGGGGCGGGAAAGATATTTGCAGAGGATACCCTCCTCTCCGTTTCCCCACATCTGGCAATTCTCCACCAGGGGGGAAGAGCGGTTGATGCAGGCAATCCCACTTCTTAGATTTTGGCAGATGATATCTCCCCTCAGCCAAGGTGAGGAGACCAAACAATAAACCCCATATCTGCCATACTCAATTAGGCAATTCTCTAGAACCGACCCGGAATCCGATGATCTAAACTCTATCCCCCACCAATCTCCCATCCGGGGCTGGGATGAAGATGAGGTAAACCTGATCCTTCTCTTATCCTGCCCCTTAGCTATCAATCTCCCCATCACCAGAATCCTTAACGGTTCCTCCTGAGGGATAAACTTGACCACTGTGCCAGGAGCCACCGTGAGGGTTACCCCTGAGGGTATAATCAGATCAGATCCTACCACCACCTCACCCTTCCAGACCATATCCTCCTCTATCACCACTGATCCCCTTCCCGTCACCGCAGAAAATATCAGAAAAAAAGAGATGGCCAGTATTCTTCTCATCCTGCTCCCTTAAGGGCTTCCCTCTTGAACTCCTCCCTCTTCTCTTCTGTAGGTATCTCCCCTAACAACTCCTCCACGATATTCTCCTTCCCTCTGGCATCCAGAAGCCCCCTCAAGTTTACCCTTTTCTCCTCTAAGATATAGCCAGCAATAGGACCAATTGCCCGTTTTAATTCCCTCTCCAGAACCATCCACCACTCCTCATCCCCTCCATCCTGTGGCTTCTGAGAAGATGGGGTTTCCCCTCCCTGTAGCCTATTTTTCAAGTCCAAAATCTGTAGGCCGGTGGAGAGACGAAGGAGGACGGGATTTATCTTCTGGCTATGGAATAGGCATAAGATCCCCCCCTGCAGATTCTTGATCAGGGCCTTCTCCTTCTTAAAATTAACCTCTATCTCCTCCACTCTTTCCCCAATCCCCTCCAGGCCAAAAATAGATCTCGCCAGGATGGAGGAGGCCTTAGCCACCTCCTCCTCACCTCTTTCCTCTTTAAGAGAAGAGGCCAAGAGTTTACCTTCCCTATCACTGAGGAAGACCTCGATTATCCCCGGGATCGCCCCTATCCTTTTTACTATCTCCTCCATTTCACATATCCTTTAAGATTCTCTCCACCTCTGCCTCCAGCCTCTCTTTCTGAGATCCCTCCTCAAGGAGGAGGCCTAAATAGAGGCAGCGCCCTTCCATAATGAGAATTCTCCCATCCTGCATTTGAACCCAACTAGACCTCAGACCATCCAGGCCCAATAGGTCAGAGACCTGGGATATCGCTCCACCCAAATAGAGAGATGTCGCCCCCCAGAGGTCCGTTAGGCGAGAGGAATCCGGCCCCTCTAAGCTCGAGCCCAGAACAACCCCATCCTTGGCTACAATCACCGCTCCCCTTACCCCTTCTATCCCTCTTAGTTCGTAAGAGAGGTCAGCATATCTACTTTTCCTTCCGCTCTGGTAGGGGATCTCCTGAGAAGGAGTCTCCTGGGGAAGGATCTCCTGGGAGGCAGCTTCTTGGGCAGGGGGCTCTTGGGGGGAGACCATTTCCCCGGAATGATTCACACCCTCTATGGTGGACTCTTCCAGGTGAGGGACCGAGCTGGAGCTGCCATCCTCATATCTTATGGCCTCTCCCTTCATATTCTCATCTAAGATTTGGCTTCCCCGTAAAAGGAGGCTTTGCCAGTCGGAGTTAATCGTCTTGGGGGGGGGCTGAAATTGATCCCTTGTCTCAAACTTCCCATTCTGCCAGCCCAAGATCTTGAAGAAGGCTTCCTCACCCATCAATGAACCGCATTGGGAATGGACTATCTCACCTCCCTGAAAGTAGATCTCCCCTTCCTCTCCATTTAGGGAGACCTTGAGGGCACAGGTCAGATTTCCCAAACAGTTTATCTGGATTATGTCGGTAAGTTGTAGGTTGTTTGGCTTTCCTTTTAGGGCTTCCTTGTGTGGAGTCCTCTTCTTCAGGGCCTTATCGAGTAACTCTTCCATCTCCTCCATTTCAAAGGGTTTCTCTATGTAATAGAGGGACCCAGAGGTCACCGCCTCCTGCTGAACCTGTGAGGAGCCGTAAGCGGTCATCACGATTACATCGATAGATGGATAGATAGATTTCACCTTGCTTAAAAGCTTCAGGCCGTCCATTCCGGGCATCCTGATATCTGTGATCACTATATCAACTGGGGTTTTCTCCAGTATCCCTAACGCCTCCTCCCCGCTATTAGCGGCGAGAACTTCCAAGTTCCTGCGGGCCTTAGAGAGGCTTTTAGACATACCCCAGGTCAATGTCTCCTCATCGTCTACAATCAAAACCCTATTTTTAGCCCTGCTCATCTATCCCCCTTCTGAACTTAGCTCGCTTCGCTCACAAAATTCTCCATAGGGTCTCTCGACCCTCTGGCGCTCCACAATCCTGCGCTCGCTCGGATCGCTCCGCTGTCACCCTTGAAGGGGGCCTACCCCCTTCAAACTACCCCAGACATTTTGAAATTTCTAAGAAATTTCAAAATGTCAAGCATAGACCTGAACTATATCTCCTTCTTTTGCAGATAACTTCTTGGCATCATGGGAGAGCATCCTCACCACTCTCCCCAACCCCTTCTTCCCCACAATCCGATAGAGCCTAACCTTTCCACCCTTCCTCACCGATGCTTTATGACTACCTTCTTTCCCTTCCAGCCCCCACCCTCTAACCAATTCCTTATCTACCCAGATTTGCCCGCCCTTAATGGTTAAACCCTTTATATACTCCACCTTCAACTCCAAAGGTTCTGACTTCGACTCTTTAGCCGATTCCAATAGTCGCTCTATCCTCTTGGCAGCAACTTCAGCAGTGAGGTTCAAAAGGGGAATGTTAATATCTCTGCTACATAATATAACCAGCATCCCCGGACCAACCAGCCTTGCTATCACCCTACCCTTCTCAAAGGAAAGGTCAAACTCATCTGGATGCAAATTGGCAAATCTAAGCGATCTGACCGTCTGAATGATCTCCTGACTTACTATCTTTAGGGATCCTTCAGGGAAGTCACTTTCGTTGACTAAAGAGACTACCTCACCTTTTCCGTCTGTAACAAAGGACCCCTGCACCCCCACCATAGCATTTATATCCCTTAAGATTCCTTTCATCTCCTCTCTTTACCCCCCAATTCTGCTTCCACCCGGTCTTCTATCAGCGACAAGGAGGCCTCTGGTTTAACCAACAAACCCAGGCTGTGGTCTGCTTCGCCATAGATCAACATCCTCTTCCCTTGGCCATTGAAAGTCCCCTTCTCAAATCTGCCAAACTTCAATGTCTCCCCCACCCTTGTTGCCATCTGAGCTACAAAAACGGTAAGGGCAGCCGCCTCCTCAGGATCCCCCTTTCCACTCTCACCCAAGACCATCCCCTCTGGAGAGGATAAGACCACCCCTTCCACCTCCTCCAATTGAGACAAAGACTTGGTTATCTTTTCGAACATTCTCCCCACCTCCTCTACTTATCACCTGCAACAGCTAACCACGGAATCCCACGGAATGGACCATCATCAATGGTCAATTAACAATTAGCAAGATACCATTTTTTTATTGATAGTTGATCATTGATAATTGTCCATTGACCATTTCTTTTCAGTCCTTGGTGAACTATTGCTCTCGCTTTAAATTCTGCAAAATCTGTGCCACTCCTCCTTTCTGGCTCATTTCACCAAAACCCCTATCCTTATAAGGAGATAAGAAGCCTATTCCCATTTCCAAAATCGTTCCCTGATTGAAATTAGACCATAAATCCAACCCCCTTAAAAAAGAAAATCCAGCCTAATCGCTGGATTTTCCAATAGTTAAATAAAAAAATCCTTCCTGTGCGAAAATCGAACGCTTACCTTTCCCGCATCAGCCTCACCAGTCTTCCCTCCTCCATTTTGGGGATAAGATTAACGGAATTGAGGCGGCCACAAAAGGAGATATCCTCCTCAAAGCCCAATTCAATCAGATATCTCCCATGGCTCGAGCTCCGCAGCATACCCAATATGTCCTGGGAGTACCTCTGGTAGAGGGCTTGGGCGGCCCTGGCCCCATCATTAAGCTCCTCCGCCTGCAGATGGTTGACAAACATACCCCCACCCACAGCATCCTCCACGGCAAACTTCCCCAATTTACCCGCACAGATGATGGCCAGATCTGTGTCAACCTTGGAGAGGTAACGGAGAAGGGCCTTAAAGTTGAGGAAGGAGCCAACTACCACGGTGTTTGCCCCCTGGGCACTGGCGATGGCCTTCGATCCATTGGTGGTGGCAAAGATAAGGATCTTCCCCTCAACCACTTTTCTCTTAAACTCCAGGGGTGAGTTGCCCAGATCGAATCCATCAATCCGCCTTCCCTCCCTCTCTCCGCAGAGTAGGACATTCTCCCTCCCCAGGGAGTGGGCCAGCTCTGTTGCCTCATCTATGCTTTGGGTGGGGATAATCCCCCGCGATCCGTTCTTCAGTGCCCTGATTATGGATGCGCTGGCCCGCAGTATATCGACCACAACCACAGTCTTCCTGCCTATCTCCTCTTCTGAGATCTCTGCCGGGGTAAAATAGAGGTCAATCCTTCTCATCTATGAGATCCATTCTTGTAAAATGGGAGTTTGACAACCCTACCAACTACCAGTCTTCCTCTGATCTCCACCTGAACTTTACTCCCCATTACCGAGGCTTCAACCGGGAGGTAGCCCAATGCGATCCCTCTATTTAAAGAGGGGGAGAAGATGCCACTGGTAATAATCCCTTGCTCTTCTCCATCAAGGTAAATTGGATAGCCCTTGCGGGGAAAGGCTTCACTTTCCAGTTCTATGGCCATTAACTTCCTCTTTACCCCTCTCTCCTTCTGGGCCAGAAGAGCTTTCTTGCCGATGCAATCCTTGGCCCCAAGTTTGGTTATCCACCCAAGCCCGGCCTCCAGAGGGGTAGTGGTCTTATCTATATCATTCCCATAGAGGCAATAACCCATCTCCAACCGGAGGGAGTCTCTGGCACCCAAGCCTATGGGCTCTATTCCATATTCCCCCCCGGCCTCGCCCACCGAATCCCAGAGCTTCGAGCCAAACTTGGGGGGAAAGTAGAGCTCAAAGCCGTCCTCCCCGGTATAGCCTGTGCGGGAGAGGAGCATCTCCACCCCATTCACCTCTCCCCTGCTGGCCCAATAGTATCTTAATCCCGGCAGATCGGCCTTGGTTAACTTGGTTAAAACCTCCTCTGCCCTGGGCCCCTGGATTGCTAAGAGGGCCGTCTGGTCAGATCTGTTCTCCAGTTCCACATCCCCCTCTAAGTTTTCCTTCAACCAATTGAAATCCTTGGCGATGTTAGTGGCATTAACTACCAGAAGGAAATAGTCCTCTAGCCTGTAAACCAAGAGGTCGTCTACAATGCCGCCATCAGGATAGCAGAAAGCCGAATACTGTGCTTGATAGGGAGCAAGCTCTGAGGCATCGTTGATGCTTACCTTCTGCACAAATCGGAGGGCCTCTTGCCCCCTTATCTCAATCTCCCCCATATGTGAGAGATCAAACATCCCTACAGACGACCTCACCTTCCTGTGTTCCGCTACAATACTGTGGTAGAGAATAGGCATAACAGAGCCAGCAAAGCTCACCATCCTGGCACCATCCCTGATATGCATCTCATGAAAAGGGGTCCTCTTACTTTCAGTCGACATCTGGCTTCTCTCCTTAAATATCTGAGGAAATATAAGCTCACCCCCCCCTTCTGTCAAGGGATTTGTGGGGGGATTGCCTGATAGTCACATTTTGAACTTAACTCCACAATCCTCCGCTCGCTCGGACTGCTCCGCTGTCAAGATTGAATCCCGACCTCAGTCGGGACTTCAAACATCCCCCTGAAGAGGGAACACGAATAAACGAATCTACTCGAATGGGAGACTCGTGTATCCTCGATCGTTGCTCGTAGATCGGAAAGCCAAAAACAAAAAGCTGAAGGGCGAATACCGAGAATCGATAGCAAAAAGCCTAGTGCTGAAAGCTGTTCCTGACAACTGATCCCTGATCCCTGTAAACTGTTATTAGATTTGTCCTATTCGTCCATTTGTGGAATTCGTCTTCAACGCCTTATCAAAATGAGGTGGCAGAACCCCGATTCTGCCACTTGGGGGGAGGGGCCTCCAGACCTTTCAAGAGCTGTCAGGAGGTAACTCCTGACAGCACACCACACTTTTTATCGACATCAGGAGATGTCTCCCAACTCGCTTAGATGTAACATTGAACGCAGATCATCAGGATTTGTGCTTGGTAGGGCCTCTGCCCTCAGGGAGTCCGCTTCCTCAGATGAAACCCTAAAGGCTGAATTCCTACCAACGGAATCCAGCCTTTAAAATATCGCGGTGGTAGCCGCAACCTTTAGGTTGCGAAAGGACGCAGACTGAAGTCTGCGGCTACCTGGGGAAAGGTGTAAATAGTAGGGGGGTTACCAACCCATTTTTCTTTTCAGGGTCCGGCTGTAACCGAAGTATATTCGTAGATAACCTTTGGTCGGCCAACCATAAAACCAATTACGCCTCCCAAAATGGCAGGCAGGCTAAAGCTAAAGCCAAACATCTCAATGCAGATCACAATGCTGGCAATGGGGACATTTAATATTGCTCCCAAGGAACCAGCAATTCCCACCACAATAAGGGCTAAGTGGGTACCAGGTTCGGTCACCCCAAAGGAGATGGCCACCAGATCACCAGCCAATGCCCCCAATATGAGGGATGGAAAGGTAAAACCGGCGCTCCCTCCAGAACCAATGGTAAAGGCAGTAGCCACTATCTTACCCAGGACAAGCAGAATAATGGAAATGAGGGCAAACAGGGTAAATG
This sequence comes from Candidatus Zixiibacteriota bacterium, assembly GCA_030670005.1. GTDB lineage: Bacteria > SM23-81 > DAOVCL01 > DAOVCL01 > DAOVCL01 > DAOVCL01. Next base: position 21,295 of record DAOVCL010000008.1, read on the forward strand.
TGGATCTTGGTTGCATGATCTCCTCAAGGGTGTTGATGCCTACACCCATCACTTTGACGCCAAGGATAAGGCCTATGAGCCCACAACCAATCCCACCCAGGGCAGGCTTGAGGTCATCACTTATTCTTATCCTTTTAAAGAGGGCAGAAACTTTCTCATAGACAGTTATAAAAAAAAGGCCTATCCAGCCAGTCAGGACGGCCGCAAGGAGAAAAAGGGGTATCTCTTTTGGCTGAAAGGAAAATGCCCTTCTCCCCCAAAGTGGGCTGAAATCGGTTATTAAACCATATATTGTGTATCCCAGGCCGCTTGATAAGATTGCCGGAAATAGTTTACGGTAGTTTATGGAGGCCGCATAAAGTATCTCCACAGCAAAGATGCCACCTCCCAGAGGTGCTTTCAACAGGGCTCCCAGAGCTCCAGCAACACCACATACCGTAGCTGTGTCCAGCTCTTCCCTCTTTAAGTTAAAGGGATGAGAGAACCTCCTCAAATTTCTGGCCAAAAATGATCCTACACCCCCATTCACCAAGGCCATAGGACCAACAAACCCTCCGCTTCCGCCAAAGCCCAGAGTAAATAGACCAGCAAGGTATTTACAGACTGTAAGCCTTAGGGGGACAAAACCCTTATTTCCATTGACGGTCTGGATGTAGGTGGGCATCCCCTCACCTCTGGCCTCCGGTTCTATCCGATAAAACACAAGCCCTATTATCAGTCCCCCCAAAGCTGGCCCGGCATAAACCAAAATTTGCAGAGCTGGGAGCTGGGAGAAAAAGAGGACCGCTCTTTTGAAAAGGTAAACTACCACTCCACTTGCCGTACCAATGATCAGGGAGGTCAATGACCACCTCAATATATAATTGAGAGTGCCCTCATTTTTTATCCCAAAGACATTCCAGCGATCATCAACGGTTGCAGTCTTCATTTAGAGTTTACCTTCTATACTCGCCGTGAATGATAACATTCACAGCGAGCTGGTGGTGACCAATATAAGATTGCTCCGCTTCGCTCGCAATGACAGAAATGGGGAGGCAATGATGGGAGAGGAAATAACCTCTCGCAGGTTTGTGCTACCCGGCATCCAAGACCTCCCTCACCTTATGGGCTATCTCCTCCAGAGAGAATGGCTTGTGTAGAAAGTCCTTTACCCCAAGATCCAATATCTGCTGGACCGCAGTGTCCTGGGAATAGCCACTGGCCAGCAACACCTTTACCCCAGGATTGATCCTCCTCAGCTCCTGATAGGTCTCCCTGCCCCCCATCTTGGGCATCATCATATCAACAATCACCAGATCTATCCCTCCCTTGTGCTCACGATATACATCCACTGCCTCCCGCCCATCAGAGGCCAACATCACCCCATATCCCAAATCCTCCAGTATGTCCTTCATCAGATCCCGCAGGATCTCCTCATCATCAACCACTAGTATAGACTCCGCGCCAGAGACTGGCTCT
>DAOVCL010000076.1 GCA_030670005.1 Candidatus Zixiibacteriota bacterium
CTCTTAGACTCCTCTAAGGTAAAAGCCCCCTCTTCACAGAAGACATCACAGAATTTTGCCAATCTCTCTTCAGCTACCCGAGGAATGATCTCTTTGGTCAAAAGTTCTATGTAATCGCTCCTCCTTTCCCTGAATTCATCAGGGATTTGATGAGCCCCTAAGAATGTGGGGATAAGTTCTATCGGCTGTAAGCGGCTCAGCTCTCTTATGGTTGCTAAAATCTTCAACTCATCGTTTAAATTCAATCCATAACCGCTTTTAACTTCAGCAGTTGTAGTTCCATACTTCAACATCCTCTCCAGCCGAGGAAGGGCGAGCTGCACAAGCTCTTCTCTGGTGGACTGGCGAACTTTCTCCACTGTAGCCCTGATCCCCCCACCTCTGGCCTCTATCTCCTGATAGGTCTTACCCCTTATCCTCTCCTCAAATTCATCCTCCCTTGTTCCGGCAAAGACCAGATGGGTGTGAGGGTCCACAAGTCCAGGGGTAACCACCTTTCCGGAGGCATCTATGACCTTGGTCCTCTCGTCGATCCCTGTCTCTTTCAGGACCTGGGCGGTGACCCCGACAGACACAATCTTCCCCCCCTTTATCCCTACAGCCCCCTTCTTGATTAGACCCAGTTCCTCCATCTGATTCCCTGTGCGAGGGCCATTCAAGCCAGAGTCCAGGGTTAAAAGCTCCTCAGCATCTTTAATGAGTATGTCCAATTTCCCTTTCATCACCAACCAAATTACTTGATAGACCAGGATATGTCAAGAGGAATCGATTTAGCCCGTCCCAAGATTTTGATGACCTCCTGAGGGTGGTATGGTGAGGGGCTCAGTCAGAAAAAGAGGGGCTGGCAGAAGCCAGCCCCTCTTCCCTTATGATGAAAGCTTCAATCTACTGTTGTTCTCCCCATATCTCCTTGTATCTGACATAATCCTTGAGAACCATCTTCAGGTAGGATCTTGTCTGGGTATAATCTATCCTCTCCACAAAGAGGTCTATGTCCAATGGCTCCTTTAATCCTTTTTTCCACCTGAGCACATTGGTTGGCCCTCCATTGTAGGCGGCCAGGGCCATCTCCGGCCTCCCACCAAAACGATACAATTGTTGAATCAAGTAGTGGATACCCAGGTCTAAGTTAATATCCTTCAGGTAGAGACCCTGGGAAGAAATGCTCCGCCTTCCCAAGGAGCGAGCCACCTCCTTACCTGTGGAGGGCATAATCTGCATTAGACCCAGAGCCCCAGCTCTGGAGGTGGCATAAGGGTCAAATCGGCTCTCTCTCCTAATAAGGGCCAAGACAAAAAGGGGATCAAGGCTGGCCTTGCGACATCGCTCCCAGGCATCAGCACAAAGATGCACGGGATAAAGCCAACGGAGAAGATAGGGAGCTATATCCCCTACCCCTCTTTTTTTTGTCCAGTCCTCAATCCAACTGGCCACCTTATGACCTCTTAAATCCCAGCCAAGTTTAGAATAGAAACCCAAAAGGTCGGAAAGGGCCTGTGGGTTACCCCATTGGGCCTTTTCCACCTGAACAAATTCCCTTTTGGCCTCCTCGGTTAATCCCAGATTGGCCAGCATTCTCCCCTTCTGGTAGTGGAAATCCCCCTCTAAAGATAAAGAATCTTGATTGGGGAAATTGCTCCTCACCCAGGAGGAAAAATACAACCTCTCCCTCACCTGCTCCTTAAACTTCAGGGTCTTTATCATCAATCCAGAGGATGGTTCCCTAAAGGGGGTGAGGTTGTCCTCCCCACTGAGGAGGGATTTGGCCTTTAGGCCATAGTAGGAATATGGATACTCCCCGGCCAGTTCTCTGAGGATTTTCTTGGCCTGTTTGACTTTCCCCATTTTCTGGTAGATTTTGGAAGTCCAGTAGATGGCTGTCTTCAAAAATGGGCTCTGATCATAGAGTTGGGGAAATCGGTTAAACAGGGAGAGGGATCTGAGCCAATCTCCGCCTTGGTAGAAACAGAAAGCTGCCCTCCAGAGGGACTGATCAGCCAGTTTGCCCTGGGAATAGCGGGTTTGGGCCATCAGATATTGATTGGCCGCCCCCTCATAATCCCCACTCCCTTCCAAAACCCCTCCAGCCAGAAAGAGCGCTCTTTCCGCATCCTCTGCCCTGGGATAGCGTAAGGAAAAATCCCTGAACCTCCAGAAGGCATCCTCTGTCTTCCCCAATCTCCAATCACATAAGGCGGTCTGGAACCTGGATTTTTGGGAGAAGGGGCTATGGGAAAATTTGGAGATCAGGGAAAGATAAAGTGATTTTGCCTGTGAATAATCCCCCAGCTTAAAGAGACAGTTGGCCTTCAGGAAAGTGGCCTCATCAGCCCATCTTCCCTGGGGAACAGATTTGAGGTAATAGCCAAATTGGTCCAGGGCAATTCTCCATTCCCCTCTATGAAAATAGACCTTTCCTCTGAGAATTCTCTCCTCTGGGTTGAGTTTTTCACCTTTTAATTTCATAATTCCCTTCATAGCTTTAAGGGCAAGGGGATCCCGAGGGAAGGATCTAACCACCCTCAAGTAGTAGCTCAGTGATTTAGAGATCTCCCCCATCGATTCATATAACTTCCCTACCTGGAAGAGGGAGTTGGCATTATCTCCCCAGCCCTTAGCCATTTCCGCCGCTTGCTGGAAATCCCCCTTCTGGCTATAGGCCCTAACTATCATCCTCTGAGAATCCCAGTAAAGGAGGCTCTCCCGGGGGATGCGGGATAGAACATCTACTGACATAGAGGGCTCCTCCAGACCAAGGTAACACTTCCCCAAAAGGTAGAGGACATAGTCCCACAAGGGGAAATCAGAGCTTAAGGTCTTCAGGTGATTTATTCCCTCTCTCCACCTCCCAAGTTGGGCAAAGGAGTATCCCATCTGGAAGTGGATATTCGCCCTTTCGTCCGTGCAGGAGGAGAGCCAGGCCAGGGAGGCCTGGTAGTTTCCCTCCTCCAGATACAATTTGGCCAGAGACCGTTTTGCCTCCTCTGCCTGAGGGAGATGGAAGAGAAGAAGCTGATAGGCCTTGATCGCTGCTTTTTTCTGGTTGAGCCTCTCCAGACAGAGGGTTAACCTTTGCCGGGATTTTAAAAGGAGTTCTGGATCCGCCCAGATGGAGATCAGAGCAAGATAGTCCTCCTTGGCCCTCTGGTAATCCCCCCAGACGAAGGCTTCCTCAGCATCCTTCTCCAAATTTTCAACCCTTTGAGGGGAAGGAAGAGAAGAGGCGAAGGGAAAAAGGAGGATAAGACTAAGGCAGAGACTGATCTTTGAGGATCTAAATTTCATACTTTTAAGTAATTCTTCAAATTGGCTTGCGCTTTCTTTTGCCCCACGCCGGGAATCCAGCCTTCAAGCCGCTTGAAGCACTCCCCTTAACCCGAACTATTCATTCATAAATCTTCGCCACGAAGGCACTAAGCATGTCCTGAGCGAGGCCGAAGGATCACCAAGAATATGAGAGATTAGAGCACTTCAATTTGTGACTTGAGTTACCTTGCATTAGCCTCTAACCTTTTATTTCAATCCCTATTCTATCAATACTTTGGGGCTTGGTGTCTTTGTGGCATATGAATTATTCAGGCTAAACAACCCTTAAAGTTACAGCTTTAATCCGGATTATGGGAATATATCCACTAAATTCTTAAAGTCAAGCTATCATTTAGGGAGGATTTTTTTTAAAAAAGACCTTGACAGAGGGGTAATTTTTTGGTATAAATTAGAAAAATGAGGAGGTTGAGTTGGTTAAGGATGTGAAGAAGAAGATAGAGAGGTTTAACCGGAAGTTTAAATCTAAAGGGGGAATAGCCAAATTCAGGAAGATGGTGGAGAGGCTCGACACCCTTCAGCAGATAGGAGATCATTTTGGCTTCTCCAGGCAAAATACTTGGCAGCTATACAATGACCTCTATGAAGAGCCCTTCTCCCAGATAAGGAACAGGAGAACCTTCCTCACAATGGAGAGAAGGACCAACACCCTGGAGGGGAAGTTAGAGCTATACCAGAGGGGAGGTAGTGCCTGGAGAAGGATATTCTACACTAAGGTGGTGAAGACGGAAGGAACAAAAAAGGGATTGGATGTAAGGCTTATCGGCAATACATCCTCCTATGTTGGACTGCGTATTAATGGGCACAAGGTCATCGTTTCAGGCACCAAGACCAAGAGGGTATTCTACAACACCAAAGGGAGGGAGCCTCAGGTCTACTTCCGTTTCCATATTAGCCCCCGGGAATGTGACTTCTATGTCTTTGTCTTGGACCAGGGAAGGGGGAATTATCTCTTTTATATCATCCCCCAGGAGAAGATAAAAGGGCTCAGAGGGGTTAACCTGAAGGCCAATTATGATGTCCATCTGCCTCCAGGGTCTTCTGGTAAGCTCCCCTACAACTTAGGGAAGAGCAAGTACAGGGAGCATCTGGAGGCCTGGGATGTATTCAAGACCCCAAAGTGAGGGCTCTTTACCTTCTTCTTATACCCCTTCTTCTCCTCGGATGCGCCAAGAAGAAGGGGACTGAGCCTCCCTCCAATCCTCCTCTTCCGGTCCACCTCAATGAACCGGAGGTTATAGGTCGAAACAGTATCCTTCTGGTTTGGACCTCCAGCCAGGAGGAGGACTTCTCTTCCTATAGGCTTTACAGGGGTTGTGGCCAAGAGGATTTTGGTCTCTTAAAGACCTTTACCCAAAGGTCAGAGACCACTTATACCGACAGTGAATTGATGGAGGGAACCTCTTATCGGTATAAGGTTGTAGTTGTCAACCAAGGAGGCCAATCTGCTTCTAGCAACATAGTTAATGTCTACCTTCCTGGAATATTTCTGTATCCTCCCTCCCATATAACCAGCCGATCAATGATGATCTCCTGGACTTCATCCACAGATCCAGATTTCCACTCCTACCGGCTATACTATTCCACCTCTGCCCCGGTTGATACTACCTGCGAGCTTTTAGTCACTGACACCCTGAGTTCTGATACCACCTTCTGCCATACCGGATTAGAGGACAACACCCAACATTACTACAGGGTCTACATCGCCTACCAGGATGGTTCCTCTCAGGCCAGTAACCTTGTCTCTGGGTTTACCCAGGGTGGGGATTACTGCTTTTATTTGCAGATTGAAGATGGCTCTGGATTACCAAGAGGGAAGGTTGCCATTCCACTTACCCTCGTCAACTGTGCCTCTATAGGCAGCTTTGAAATTCGCTTGACATGGGAAAAAGAGCCAGTCGATTCCGTGCAGATTAGGGATTGGACCTATTGGGTAGAGGGAGAGGAGTATCATCTGGCCTATTTTAATGCCGGGCTCCAGGATGTTGGTGATTCCATTCAAGCCCATTTAGTGGGATTTTGCCAAATGCCTGGGAATCAGAATCCACCCCTGCCCATAAGTCAGGAACCAGATACTTTAGCCCTATTTACCTTTTGGCTTAGCCCCAACTGGGATGGCCAACCTATTCCTATTTGTTTCTTAACGGAAAACCCCTATCGTGATAACACAATCAGTGATCCTACCGGCTCAATGTTGTATTGCGCCTCTGGTGCTTATCCATCTAATACCTGCCCTCCTAATCCCGCCATAGAGCTATTTGATGGCAAGATAACACCTCAACTATAGGGAGATGAAATGGCAATTAATTGCGAAAATTATGAAGAGAATTTGAGCTTTTGCAACTGCACCTATCCTGGCTGCTCGCACAAGGGAAACTGTTGTTCCTGCCTCAGATACCACCTAAAAATGAAGGAGCTTCCCGCCTGTTGCTTTCCCAATTCAGTGGAGAAAACCTATGACAGATCCTTTCAAAAGTTTATCGAGACTTACAGTTGAGTGAAATTGAACCTCTACTCACTGCCTGCCCACTCCCTGCTTGTGCTGTTGGAGAGAGGGGAGGTCTCCTCCGAGGAGATCCTCTCCTCTTTTTTGAAGAGAGTTGAAGAGGTCGAACCCGAGCTGAATGCCTTTATCACCCTTTTCAGGGAGGATTCCCTCTCCCAGGCCAGAGAGATCGATCGCCTAAGGATAAAAGGTGGAAAATTAGGGAGACTGGCCGGGATTCCCATCGCCGTAAAAGACAATATCTGTGTCCAGGGTAAAAGAACTACCTGTGGCTCCCGCATACTCTCCGATTTCACCTCCCCCTATGATGCCACTGTAGTGAAGAGGGTGAAAAATGAGGGGGCAATCATCCTGGTTAAGACCAATATGGATGAGTTTGCCATGGGCTCCTCTAACGAGAACTCATTCTTTGGCCCGGTAAAAAATCCATTTGACCCCGAAAGGGTCCCCGGAGGTTCAAGCGGGGGTTCGGCGGCAGCGGTGTGCGCAGGTGAGGTCCCTATGGCCTTGGGCTCGGACACGGGTGGCTCTGTGCGGCTTCCTGCCTCCTTCTGTGGGGTCGTGGGGCTAAAGCCAACCTATGGAACGGTCTCCAGGTTTGGACTGGTGGCCTTCGCCTCTTCCCTGGATCAGATAGGCCCCATTACCAGGGATGTGGAGGACTGTGCCCTCCTCTTAGGGGTAATAGGGGGATATGACCCTCAAGACTCAACCTCCATAGATCGCCCTCTTCCCCACTTCAGCTCCAACCTAAGGAGGGGGATTAAAGGGCTGAGGCTTGGCCTGCCTCAGGAGTTTTTCCCGTCAGGGATTGATCCTCCTGTTAAGGAGGCCCTAAATAGAGCAATTGATCAGCTCTCCTCTGCAGGAGCTGAGATCGAGGAGGTGAGCTTGCCCCATACCGATAAGGCCATTGCCACCTACTACATCATAGCAGATGCCGAGGCCTCCTCCAATTTAGCTCGCTATGATGGAACAAGATATGGCCATCGGGCTCAAGAGGCCGTTGACCTTCTTGATATGTATAACCGCACCAGGGATGAGGGATTTGGCGATGAGGTAAAAAGGAGGATAATGTTGGGCACTTATGTGCTCTCATCCGGCTACTACGATGCCTACTATCTCCAGGCCCAAAAGGCCCGCACCCTGATAAGAAGGGATTTCGAGGATGCATTTTCTATGTGTGACCTCATTTTAACCCCCACCTCCCCTACCCCAGCCTTCAAACTGGGGGAGAAGATAGACGATCCGTTACTTATGTATCTCTCCGACATCTTTACAGTCACAGCCAATCTGGCTGGTCTGCCCAGCATCTCCATCCCCTGTGGAAAAACAGAAGATGGCCTTCCCATAGGCATGCAGATAATAGGTCCCCCCTTTGCTGATGGGGAGATCCTCAGATTGGCCTATGCCTATGAGCAGCTTTCCTCAGAGTAAAGAGATGGATTATGAGCCAGTAATAGGGCTGGAGGTTCATATCCAGCTTCTGACCGCTACCAAGCTCTTCTGCGGCTGTTCCACGGTCTACGGGGCCTCTCCCAACAGCCAGACCTGTCCGGTATGTCTGGGATTACCTGGCGTGCTCCCGGTATTGAACCGAAAGGCGGTAGAGTATGGGATGAGGCTGGCCCTGGCCACTGGATGCAGGATCTCGCCGCAGTGTAGCTTTTCCCGAAAGAATTACTTTTATCCCGATCTACCCAAAGGTTACCAGATAACCCAATATGAGTGGCCCTTAGCCGAGGATGGCTATCTGGAAATCTATTTAGAAACCGGGGGGCAGAAGAGGGTGAGGATTCAGAGGATTCAACTGGAGGAGGATGCTGGAAAATCACTCCATCCAGAGGAGGGGTCAGATCTGAAGGAGACACTGGTTGATCTTAACCGATGCGGGGTGTCACTTCTGGAGGTGATAAGCTATCCGGATATGCACTCCCCGGAAGAGGCACGCATCTATCTGGAGACCCTCAGACAGTTGGTGCAGTATCTGGGGATATGTGATGGCGATTTAGAGAAGGGCTCCTTTCGCTGTGATGTGAATATCTCCCTTAAGCCAGAGGGCTCGGATGAAATGGGAACAAGGACAGAGGCCAAGAATCTAAACTCCTTTAAGGGGGTGGAGAGAACCCTACAGTTTGAGATCTCCAGGCAGAGGGAGGTGCTGAGGTCAGGCAAGAAAGTGGTGCAGGAGACCCTCCAGTGGGATGCCAGGGCTCAGGCGGCCTTTCCTACCCGAAGGAAGGAGGAGGCTTATGATTATAGATACTTCCCCGAACCAGACCTGGTCCACCTAAAGATAGAAAAGGATTGGATCGAGAGGGTAAAGAAGGATCTGCCCGAACTTCCAGCCCAGAGACGAGAAAGGTTTATAACCCAGTATGGCCTTCCTGCTAATGATGCCCATATTTTGATCTCCACCCGTCAGCTTGCCGACTACTATGAGGAGTGCCTGAAATTATACAACAAGCCCAAGATAGTGAGCAACTGGGTTATGAGCGAGCTACTCAGGGAGCTTAATCAGAGGAAGTTGGAGATAGAGGAGTTCAAGCTAAGGCCACCTGAACTAACTGGACTCTTGAAGCTAATTGACCAGGGAGTGATCTCAGGAAAGATCGCCAAGGAGGTATTCGCCCAGATGGCCGAGACAGGACAGAGGGCAGAAAGAATAGTGGAGGAAAGGGGTCTGGTTCAAGTTCAGGATGAGTCGCAGATCTCCTCAGTCATAGACGAGGTTCTGCAGGAAGAGAAGGATAATCTGGCCAGGTATCGGGCAGGAAAAAGAGGACTCTTCGGCCACTTCGTAGGCCAGGTGATGAAAAAGACCGGCGGAAAAGCCAACCCCCGGTTGGTAAACAGGATTCTGAGGGAGAAGATAGGATGATTTGCCCTTAAATTCCTTCTCAGTTCTCTACTCAGAATACGATGACCCCTTAGGATAAAAATTGTCTCCCAAATAAAAAGTGGAGCCTTCCCGATTGTGGC
>DAOVCL010000050.1 GCA_030670005.1 Candidatus Zixiibacteriota bacterium
TCCCTGGAAAAGATGCCCGCTTCGGCGGTGAGGTCGGTTAAAGTAGACTGTGTAGGCCGTCTTCAGCCACTGCATCGCCATTCCGAGATTTCCTTTCGGGGTTTCAATCTCAAGGTGATAATAATTGGGCATTAAGCAGACAGCATGCACCAGCAGGCCGAATCTTTCCACAGCATCTTCGAAGAACTTAGCTCCCTTGCGGTCGCTAACTTCTCCAGAGGGTCTCACCGACCCTATGGCGCTCCGCAATCCTCCGCTCGTTCGGATTGCTCCACTGTCACCCTTGAAGGGGGCATACCCCCTTCAAACATCCCCCGACGTTTCGGAATTTCTTAGAAATTCCGAAACGCGCACTGTAGCAGATATTGCCGATCACGGTCATCGCGAAAGATCGCCTGCCGTTCGTTCCCTCGGTCTGTGAGGTGATAGAGCGCACCAGGCCATTCGATGCGCAGAGGTCTTGCCATAAATGAGTAGCCTCCAGAGACGATGGAGATCCTGACAAACCATAACGGCTTGCCCACTACCAGAATAATATAGCAGCCCAAGGATGTCAATATCTATTTCCTGAGGGTTGACCCCAATTCTCACCACAATCTCCTTGACTTGTGAAAGCGGTGTTTAGATTTGGTGGAACAAAGATGGGTAAATCTCAAATTCCCACGGCGTATTTCGAGGTGGGATAGTCTTAAACCTCCCGCAGGTTCCAAACCTGCGGGAGGTTGTTATTTGGATCTAATCCCCAAAGGAACCCTGTGTAGCAAATACTATGCCATCTCTCTCCCAATATAGCTAAATCCCCATAAAGTCAAGGATTGCTTTTAGAAACTTCGGGGTTGAAATTTCTTTAAAAAAAATTACATTTTCCCCTTGACAGGGGAGAATGGTAGTTGTAATATAGCTTGTGGTGAGTAGTGGTGAATTTTGGCACGAAGGGGAGGATTTTTTATGTCCAGATTTAGAGGAAAAAGCGAGTGTAAGCTTGACGAGAAGGGAAGAATAATCATCCCGGCCAAATTCAGAAGGAACATATCCCCAGAGGCAGAGGAGACATTTGTCATTACCCGAGGAACCAGAGGATGCCTGTATGCCTACCCCTTAGATGAATGGGTAAAGATAGAGGAAAGTTTTGAGGAGATCCCTGAGAATCTGGAAAATAGTGAACTGAAAAGCTGCCTAAACGAATTCATGATTGAATCAAAGTATGATAGACAGGGAAGAACCAGCCTGAGCAAGGAACTCATTGAGATGGGTAAACTTAATAAAGATGTCCTCTTGATAGGGGTAGGAAGAATGATTGAGATATGGGATCCTCAGGTGAGAGAGGATGCAAGAAATAAAAATGATACCAGGGACGATGCGGAAAAGGAGATGGATCAAACATTCTTCCAGGCCATAAATATTGCTAAGAACCCAACTCAAGGTGGATGAAATCACCACCTATCACCAATCAGTTCTTAAAGATGAGGTCTTAGAGCTTCTTTTAACCAATGAGAGGGGAAGTTATGTAGATTGCACCATAGGGGGGGGCGGACACGCCAGGGGAATTTTAGAGCATATCAAAGGGAGGCTGATCGGAATTGACTCAGACCAAGAGGCCCTTAACTACTCCCGGAGATCTTTAAGAGACTACTTCCCAAGGCTAACCCTCCTCCAGCTTAGGTTCGGCCAACTGAATAGGCTTCCCAAAATGGTTAAAGAGAGGAAATTCCAGGGCTTCTTCTTTGACTTAGGCCTCTCCTGGCATCAGATCAACTCTTCCCAAAGGGGGTTTAGCTACCTCGTTGATGGCCCTCTGGATATGAGAATGGATCAGAGGGGAGGATTAACCGCCGAGGAAGTGGTCAACGAATACTCCAGGGCAAAACTTGCCCTCCTCCTCAGAGAATACGGGGAAGAGCCAAGGGCCACCAAGATAGCTCAGAGAATAGACCAAAAGAGGAGGAGGGGAAGAATTACCTCAACCCGGCAACTGGCCCACATTATAGCACCTATCTTCCCCCCATATGGTCGGATAAAGGGCCTCTCTCGCAGTTTCCAGGCGATAAGAATAGAGGTCAATGACGAGCTTAATCAGCTAAGAGAGGGCCTGAAAAAGGCCTGGAAAATCTTAGAAGTAGGGGGAAGGATCTGCGTCATTTCCTATCATTCATTGGAGGACAGAATGGTGAAAGAGACCTTTAAAGGACTACCAGGTGGAAAGATACTCACCAAGAAGGTAGTTCGGCCCTCCCCTGAGGAGACAAGGGCAAATCCCCGGGCCAGGGGAGCAAAGCTGAGGGCGGTGGAAAAAGCCCGTGCCGAATAGATTATGAGTAGGGTGAAGGGAGGAAAGGGGTTCGTCCTCCTCCTTTTGATCGTAACCCTTTTGATTCTGGCTCATCTCTGGCAAAAGCTCTACATCACCCAGCTCAGCCAAAGGATCCACTCTCTGCAGCAGACCAAGGGGAGGATAGAGGAGGAGAACAAACAACTCCTGGTCAGATGGGCTCAACTGTCCCATCCGCAAAAGATGGAGAGGATAGCCCAGAAGTGGGGGTTTTCCTATCCTTCTCCTCAAGATGTTGCCTTTTTGATTAGCTCCTCTCCAAAGGTGGGACAGAGAATAACAGCCAATAAGAAAAGTAAATGAGTTTCAAGAATTATTATACTTTGCACGGGCATAAATGACATTTCTTAACCGCAAAGCTCGCGAAGAAGATGCAAAGGTTGGCAGAGAAAAACCTTTGCCCTCTCTGCGCCCTCTTGGTGGTCTCTGCGGTTAGAAGAGATTATAAAGGGGTTCTCAATCATACCATTCCGACAGGGAACCATGTTGGAGAAGGAAGATGCTCGGTAAACCTTATAATAAGAGATTGATTATCCTGGGGGCAATGGGTGGGGTCCTGTGGCTATTCCTCCTTTCTACCCTCTTTTCCATCCAGATCTTGCATCATCACAAATATCTAAGTAAGGCCCTCTGTCAGCAGGTGGTCAGGCTAAGGGGAGGAGGGGAAAGGGGAAAGATCTACGATAGGAACTTTCACCTCTTAGCCACCAACCTTGACCAGAGAAGATGGTATCCCTTAGGGTCCTCCCTCTGTCATGTGGTGGGCTTCTCCAATCTTGACGATGAGGGCCTGGAAGGGGAGGAGCTCTATTATGACCAATACCTGCGAGGAGACGGCGCAAGGTTGGTCCTTCTTACCGATGCCAAGGGAAACAGGTTCTCCCCTCCTGGCCTGCCAGCCCCCCCCAGGGGAGGAGAAAATCTTTGCTTAACTATTGATGCAGACTACCAACGCATCTGCCAGGAGGAACTGAAGAGAGGGGTGGAGAGGACAGGGGCAAAAGGGGGGTCGGTGGTGATCATCTCCCCCACCTCGGGGGAGATATTGGCCATGGTAAACCTTCCCCTATATGATCCCAACCTCCCTGAGAGATCCAAGCCCCAACAGAGGCGAAACAGGGCGATAACAGATCAGTTCGAACCAGGGTCCACATTTAAGTTGGTCACCGCAGCGGCGGCCTTGGAGGAGGGGATAATATCGCCCACGGATTCGATCTGGTGTGAAAAAGGATCCATACACATCGCCGGCACTCCCATCGGGGATAACGGAAAATTCCGCTGGTTGACCTTTGGGGAGGTGATAGAGAAATCAAGCAATGTAGGGGTAATAAAGGTGGCAAAGAAGGTGGGTAAGGACAATTTCTACAGATACACCCGTTCCTTAGGCTTCGGCTCCCCCACAGGAGTTGACTTCCCTGGGGAGCCTGGGGGAACCTTGAGGAGCCCGGAGGAGTGGTCTGGCCTCTCCTTAGCTTCAATGTCCATAGGCCAGGAGGTCTCCGTCACTCCCCTTCAGTTGCTAAACGCCTACTGTTGTGTGGCCAACGATGGCCTCCTTATGCAACCCCACCTTCTTAAGACTACCCTTGACCAGAGGGGGAGGCTAATCAGGGAATATCCTCCCTCTCCCATCCGTCGAGCTATCTCTCCCTCCACCGCTCATCTGATCACCGATCTCCTCGTCGGCGTAGTGGAGAGGGGAACCGGGAGAGAGGCAAAGATTGAGGGGATAAAGATGGCTGGGAAGACAGGGACCGCGCAGAAACCTGACTCCGATAGCCAGGGATACTCCGAGGGCAAGCTGATCTCTTCTTTTGTCGGCTATCTTCCGGCGGCAAAGCCCAGGTGGGCGGGTCTGGTTGTCCTCGATGAACCTAAGAGGGACCACACAGGAAGCAAGGGAGCAGCACCAATCTTCAGGAGGATAATGGAGAAAATACTTTCCCGTGAAGGATTGCCTCAGAGGCGAATCCTGCAAAGGAAGGATGAAGCCTACAGTTACGCGGTAGTCCCCAACCTCTTAAACTTGAACATCTCCCAGGGGCTGGCGATTCTTCAGTCACGGGACCTTATCGGGGAGAAAGAAGGAACGGGAAAGCTAATCACCTCCCAGAGTCCCCTTCCTGGAAGCCTCATCCCCAAGGGGACAAAGGTTAAGCTAACCCTATCATCCTCTCCCTCCCAGCTTATGCCTGACCTGAGGGGGATGAGTTTGAGAAGGGCGCTCTCCTTGCTCTCCGGCCGAAAACTCCAGATAGAGGTCGAGGGAGAGGGAAGGGTAACCGCACAGGATCCCCGGCCTGGCGAGAGTCTGGCTCAGGGGTTCAGATGCCATCTACTCTGCTCACCTCAATGAGGACCCAGGAGCTCATAGGGGCCCTCCCGCAGAAGGAGGTGCAAGGCCAATTGGGGGAGGAGACCAAGGGCATCTCCTATAACTCCCGTCTGCTCAACCCAGGTGAACTATTTGTGGCCCTGAGCGGAACAAGATCTGACGGACATCTCTACATCCCAGAGGTTTTTGAGAAAGGAGCGGTGGGAGCTGTCGTCGAGAGGAGGGTGGGAGATTTCCCCCAGATCCTGGTGCCGGATTCAAGGGCGGCTTTAGCCTTATTGGCCTGTAAGTGGTATGGAAACCCTTCCCAAGACCTGTGGATGGTGGGAATTACCGGCACTAACGGAAAGACGACTACCTCCCACTTAATAAAGTCTATCTGGGAGAAGGAGGGCAAGGAAAGTGGTCTGCTGGGAACCATTGGCTATGAGATAAGTGGAAAATATAGACAGGATGAGCTCACCACCCCACAATCCCTTGATCTACAAAGCATACTCCGGCAGATGGTAGAGCAGGGAACCGAGAGGGCCGTGATGGAGGTCTCCTCCCATGCCCTATCTTTGAAGAGGGTTCTGGGAACGAACTATGACCTGGCGGTCTTCACCAACCTCTCGCGGGATCACCTCGATTTCCATAGGGATATGGACTCCTATTTTCAGGCTAAATTAATCCTCTTCCAGGGGCTGAAGGCGGGGGCAATTGCCCTCTTGAACCTCGATGATCCCAAATCGGATCTCATCAGAAAGCAAACCAGGGCGAAGGTCTTGACCTACTCCCTCAGGGAGAAGACGGATATCTGGGCTAAAAGCTATTCACTCCAGTCCACAGGATCTGAAACGGTGATCTCCACCCCCCAGGGAGAAATCCTCATAAAGAGCAAGCTTATAGGGAAAGCAAATCTCTACAACATCTTGGCCGCGGTGGGGGCCACCCTGGCCGGAGGAACCAAGCCGGAGGCCATAAGGGAAGGGGTGGATGATCTCCCATCAGTAAAGGGAAGGATGGAAGTAGTGGAAGGAAGGGGATTTAAAGTCCTGATAGATTACGCCCACACCCCGGATGCCCTGCAAAATCTCCTTGGCTCCCTGAGGGAGATAGCCGCAGGGAGGCTCATCCTCCTCTTCGGCTGCGGGGGAGACAGAGACAGGGGAAAGAGACCCCTTATGGGTCAGGTGGGATCAAGATTAGCCGATAGGCTTATCCTCACCTCGGACAATCCTCGCTGGGAGGATCCCAGGCGGATTATAGAGGAGATCGCCCAGGGGGTGAAGGGAGAACTTGAGATCATTGAGGAGAGGAGGGAAGCGATAAGGACGGCCTTGAAGCTGGCCAGAAAAGGGGATTGGGTGATTGTGGCGGGAAAGGGGCATGAGACCACGCAGCTTGTAAAGGATAAGGCTATTCCCTTTGATGATCGCAAGGTGGTAGAAGAGGAACTGAAGGGCTTATGGAAGAAGTCTCCCTCATAGATATCGCCGGATGGATTGGGGCAGAGATCGTCGGAGACCTGAGCTCCCAAACCAGGGATATAGAGGTATCCACAGACTCCCGCACCATCTCCCCTGGTGAGCTCTTCTTCGCGCTTAAGGGGCCAAATTTCGATGGCCACTCCTTTATCGAGGAGGCCCTAAGAAAGGGAGGGACGGCTGCGGTTGTCTCTCGATCCTGGTGGAAGGGCGGCGGGGGCTCCAGGCCACTTCTGGTGGTAGAGGATACCCTCAATGCACTGAAGACCCTGGCCATGAAGTATAGGAAGAGGTTCTCCCCCACCATTCTGGCCATAACCGGGTCAAATGGCAAGACAACAACTAAGGAGATGGTGGCCGATCTCTTCTCCCACCACTACCCTATCCTGAGGTCGGAGAAGAGCTTCAACAACTTCATAGGATTACCCCTCACCCTTCTCCACCTTAGGGCCCAACACAGGATGGCAGTGATAGAGATGGGCACCTCAGGCTTAGGTGAGATAAGGGCCCTCTGCCAGATCTGCCTCCCCAATCTGGGACTGATCACCAATATAGGAGCGGCCCATTTGGAAACCCTTGGCACCCTCAGCCAGGTGGCCCAGGCCAAGCTGGAACTCCTGGAAAGCCTCCCCTCCACAGGAATTGGATTCCTCAATGCCGATGACCTCCACCTTCGTTTCCAGAGCATCCTTCCCTCGGAGAGGGTTGTCACCTTTGGCATAGAGCGAAAATCCGACTTCTGGGCCAGCGGGATAAAAATGGTGGAGGGTGGAATAGAATTCGATGTGCGCGGTGAGACCTTTAGGCTAAACCTGATGGGGGCTCACAATATCTACAATGCCTTATCCGCCATATCAGTTGGCAGAACCCTGGGCCTGGACTGGGAGGAGATGAGGGGGGGCCTAAGATCATTCCAGCCCCCTCCGCTGAGGATGGAAAAAAGCATAATAAATGGAGTAACCATCATAAACGATGCCTACAACGCCAATCCCGAATCGGTAAAAGGGGCCCTAAACACCTTGGAAGGGGAGAAGGGGAGAAAAATCGCCGTCCTGGGGGATATGCTGGAGCTGGGCAAAGAAAGCAGCCAGTACCATACAGATGTGGGAAAGCACTTGGCTGGATTGGATATAGACTTTCTGGTTGCTGTGGGGAAGGAAGCCCAGAAGATAATCGAGGGGGCAAGAAAGATGGGCTACCCGGAGAAGTGGACCTACGGCGTGGCCACAAATAGGGAGGCCATAAAATACCTCCATAATATCATCATCTACGGTGATGCCGTCCTGGTAAAGGGCTCCAGGAAGATGAGGATGGAGGAGATAGTGGAGGGGATGAAGGATTTCCTCACCGTCCGGCAAGAGTGAAAAGACGAAAGCCGAAAGGCGAGAAGGCGAAAATGGAAAAAGCAAAAACTGACGGCTGAATAGTCACTACTGAGTCGCTCAGAGTGTAGTTCTTTTTCTATTTTCCATTTTCTAATTTCTTCATTCAAAACGGAAAGTGGTAACCTGAAAAAGTTTGTCAAAAAACAAGCTCTTGCAAAATTGTAGAATAGAGGAAGAAGATGCTCTATCATCTCTTAGTGCCTTTAAGCAAATACTTCATTGGCTTTAACCTCTTCCGGTATATAACATTTCGCACGGCAGGAGCTATCTTCACCGCCCTGCTGATTAGCTTTCTCCTCGGCCCGGGCATTATCCGCAGGCTCAAGCAGAGGAAGGTTATGGAAAGGATCAGGGAAGATGGACCAAGCTCTCATCTGACCAAAGAGGGAACTCCCACTATGGGCGGGATAATGATCCTGACTTCCGTCCTTCTCTCCACCCTCCTTTGGGCCCAGCTTAAGAATGAGTATACCCTACTGTTAATCTTGACTACCCTGTGGATGGGGGGGATCGGGCTCCTCGATGACTACCTGAAGACAAAGAGGGGAAAATCAAAGGGCTTGGTGGGAAGATACAAATTGGCAGGACAGACGGCTTGGGGGCTGGGCTTGGGGGTTATTCTCTTACTCTTCCCTCCCCATCCTGGTTATGCCACCTCCACCAGCCTTCCCTTCTTTAAGGATGTGGTCATAAACTTCGGCCTTTTCTATATCCCCTTTGTAGCCATCGTTATCGTGGGAACCTCCAATGCCATAAACCTAACGGATGGACTGGATGGCCTGGCCATTGGGTTGGTGGGGATATGTGCGCTTACTATGGCTGTAGTCACCTATGTCACGGGAAGGGTGGACTTCTCCAGGTACCTGAAGATCTTCTACCTTCCTGGCTGCGGAGAGTTGGCCATCTATTGCGGAGCTATGGTGGGGGCATCCCTGGGTTTCCTCTGGTTTAACGCTTTCCCCGCTCAGGTCTTTATGGGTGACACCGGGGCTCTGGCCCTGGGGGGAGCCTTAGGAACCATAGCCGTCCTGGCCAAGCAGGAAATCTTGCTCTGCATATTGGGAGGCATCTTCGTTGCGGAGGCCGCCTCGGTGATCCTGCAGGTAGTCTCCTTTAGGACCAGAGGCCGCAGGATATTTAAGATGGCCCCCCTCCATCACCATTTTGAGCTTTTAGGTTGGAAGGAACCAAAGGTAGTGGTGAGGCTCTGGATAATTGGCATAATCTTAGCCCTTTTGAGCCTGAGCACCCTGAAGATAAGATAACAGTTCACAGGGTTCAGAAAAACCCGTTGCCACTGACAATTAGCTGACTGCTTTCACCCAGACGTCAAGGGTGACGGCAGAATCGGGGTTCTGCCACCTCGCTTTTAAAGGAATTTCTATTTTCCCTCTTTTGAGGCAGGAGCTCTGTCAACCCAAAAGAATAAGATGAGAAACCAGGAGATAAAGGAGCTTAAAGGCAAGAAGGTCACCGTAATAGGGCTTTCCCGAAGTGGCCAGGCCGCAGCCAGGCTTCTCCAGGAAGCCGGAGCCAATCTATTTGGTTCAGACATAGATTTTCCCCCGGGCATTGAGGATCTGCAGGGAATAGATATCGAAACCGGAGGGCATACCGAGAGGGCCATAGAGGAAGCCGAGCTCATAGTCCTCTCCCCCGGTGTCCCCCTTTCTCTGCCCCTGTTGCAACAGGCAAGAAAGAGGGGGATTGAGATACTAAGTGAGGTGGAGGTGGCCTGGTGGTTCGCCAAAGCGCCTATTTGGGGGGTTACCGGCTCCAACGGGAAATCGACCACAGCATCCCTTCTGGGTTATATCCTCAGATCATCCGGCCGGGAGGTGGAGGTCGCCGGGAACATCGGTCGACCCCTTTCCGGGGTGGTGAAGGGGATCTCGGATAAGGGGATAATAGTAGCTGAGATATCCAGTTTCCAGTTGGATACTGTAAGGGACTTCTCCCCCCAACTGGCCATCCTTCTAAATATCACCCCGGATCACCTGGACAGATACCCAAGTTTTCGGCGATATGCCCAATCCAAGCGCAGGATCTTTGCCCATCAAGGGAAGGAGGATCTGGCCATCCTCAACCGGGATGATACTTTAGTCTCCTCCCTGATCAAGAAGCTGAGGGCCACTGTGATCACCTACTCTATGCAGGAGGGAATACGCTCTAAGGTGGGGGTAGAGGAGGGCTGGGTGGTAAACAGGCTCTCCAGCTCCCTGGAGAGGATGATTAGCTTAGAGGAGATTCCCCTCCCTGGCCCGCACAATCTCTCCAACTATCTGGCCGCGGTGGCGGCCTGTCTGGCCTGGGGGATGAAAAAGGAGGAGATCACCCCACATCTGGCCACGTTTAAGGGCCTGGAACACAGATTGGAGGTGGTGGACATAATCGGAGGGGTTAAGTTTGTTAACGACTCCAAGGGGACCAATGTGGATGCCACCCGCTATGCCCTGTTGAGCTTCCCTCCTCCACTCTTTCTCATTGCCGGGGGAAGGGATAAGGGCTCTGACTTCACCGGCTTGGGAAAACTAATTAAAGAGAGGGTAAAGGGGGTAATCCTCTTGGGGGAGTGCAAGGAGAAGTTGGCCACTAACTGGAAGGGCCTGGCCCCTATCACTAAAGTGGAGACCCTCCCTCAGGCGATAAGGGTAGCTTACAAGCTGGCCAAGCCAGGGGAGACAGTTCTTCTCTCCCCAGCCTGTGCCAGCTATGATATGTTCACCGACTTCGAGGAGAGGGGAAGGGTATTCAAGGAAGAGGTGAAAAAGCTGAGGAGGGAAGTCTAAATGCATAAGGAAGGGAGGGTTGACCTGGGGCTGGTCATCCCCTTGGCCCTGCTTCTGGCCATTGGAACCATCGTTGTCTACAGTTCCAGCTCACCTCTAACCCAACAGGAGAGATTCGGCTATGACTCCACTTACTTTCTCCGCCGCCATATCTTCAAGCTCTTCATCGGCCTCTGTGCTTTAATGTTAACCCTGAAGTTGGACTATCATTGGTTCAGGAAGCTCACGCCATTGTTCCTGTTGGCTAGCTTTATCCTTTTGGCCTTGATCATAATCCTAAAAGGGGGAAGATGGTTTAGGGTGGGGCCCATCTCCTTCCAGCCCTCTGAACTGGCCAAGTTCTCCATCGTTCTCTACCTGGCGGATTTTCTGGAGAGAAAGAGGGAGCTAATAGGGAAGTTCGGGCGAGGAATTCTCCCCCCCCTCTTAGTGGTGGGAACAACCTTTGTCTTTGTGGCAATAGAGCCTGACTTCAGCACAGCTTTC
>DAOVCL010000191.1 GCA_030670005.1 Candidatus Zixiibacteriota bacterium
CCTATGAGAGAAGCGGGGAGTTTGCTAAGGCTGAGAAGGCCTTTAGGGAAGTGATCGCCATCAATCCTAAGAACAGCTCTGCCCTCAACTACCTGGGCTATATGTATGCCGACAAGGGGATAAAGCTCAAGGATTCCCTCAGCTTGATAAAGAGAGCCCTAAAGTTGGATCCAGGAAACGGGGCTTATCTTGACAGCTATGGTTGGGTTCTCTTCAAGTTAGGGAAGCCGAAGGAGGCAGAGGAGAAGATAAGGGAGGCCTTGGAGAGGGTAGGGGATGATGCCACCATCTACGATCATCTGGGCCAGATATACTACCGGGAGGGGAGGTATGAGGAAGCCAAGACCCAATGGAAGAAGGCCCTTCAGATAGACCCTCAAAATGAGGAGATAAAGGAAAAGCTTAGAGAACTGGGGGAATAAGTGACTGCATTTAGGTTGTCTCCTTTCATCCTATTATCCCTCCTTTACCTCTCCTGTGCCCGGCAGGAGCTACCCAGCGGTGGGCCGGAGGATACCACTCCTCCTCAGATCCTCGACCATCTACCCCGCTCTTTAGCTACCCGGGTTCCCCTCGAAAGCAAGCTCAAGATCTTCTTCAGCGAGCAAATGGACCGAAAGTCGGTGGAAGAGTCGATATTCATCTCTCCGCCTCTATCCTATAAGGCTACCTGGAGGGGCCAGATCTTAAACCTTAGCCCTTCAATTCCCCTCGACCTCAGGTGCACCTATGTAGTTACCCTGGGCACCGGATGTCGTGACCTGCATCATAATCCCCTTCTCCAAGCCTATACTTTTGCCTTCTCCACTGGAGATTCAATCGATCGAGGCTCTATTGGCGGGATAACCTTTTTCCAAGGGAAGCCGGTAGAGGGAGCAAGCATCTGGGCCTATCACTCCAATGGGGATTCGATCCATCTCAATGCCACCCCAGATTATGTCACCCAGTCTGGCATGGGTGGCCACTTCCGATTCGATTATCTGACCTCGGGGAATTACTTGGTATTTGCCCTTCTAGACAAAAACAGGGACGGAGAGTGGGATCCACTGGCTGAACCTCTGGCGGTTCCGCCGGGGGTGGTAACCTTGGCTTCAGGAAAGAACTCGGTTAAGGGACTCTACCTGTGCTTGGCTCTAAGGGATACCACCAGGCCGAACCTCATCGCACTTCAGCCGATGGATTATGAAAAACTTAGGCTGGCCTTCGATCACCAGATGGATTCCCTTCAGATTTTCACCCCCTCTCACTACTTCCTCGGCTTTGCCGGGGGAAGCCTCCCCATTAAAGGGATCTATCCTGACTATGGCAGAATGGACAGAGTCTACCTTTGGACGGATAGGCAGGAGGGGGGAAGGGAATACATCTTAAGGATGAAGA
Source organism: Candidatus Zixiibacteriota bacterium (assembly GCA_030670005.1). Classification (GTDB taxonomy): domain Bacteria; phylum SM23-81; class DAOVCL01; order DAOVCL01; family DAOVCL01; genus DAOVCL01. The sequence continues at coordinate 1,378 of DAOVCL010000191.1, forward strand.
AGATCGGGGATAGGTGGGGGAACTCACTTAGCCCTTCCTCTGCTGAGGTGAGTTTTTCCGGCTCCTCCCTCCCTGATACGGTGCACCCTGACCTGATGGGGATATATCCGCCTGATGAGGCCAAGGCTACTTCCCTGGGGGCCAATGTCGAGCTCTTCTTCTCCGAACCAATGCGCCGATCATCGGTGGAGGAGGCCTTTGGCCTTCTGGTCCCGGAGGGTGATACCATCTCAGGGGCCTTCAACTGGTCATTCCCCAACCTCTGTTGCTATATTCCTGAGGAGAGGCTTCCCGGATCATCATCCTTGCAGATCATTTTAGAGGGAGATAGGGCCAAGGATCTGGCCGGAAATAGGCTGAGCGATTCTACCCTCTTATTCAGTTTTTCCACCCTGAATCCAGATACCCTCGGCTCCCTCTCCGGGAAGATAACCCTGGCCGATACAACCCGAAAAGGGATGCTCATCCTCTCCTGTAAGAGCGTGGATAGCCAAATAGGCTATACAAAACCGCTCAAAGAACCAGGCCCTTATACCTTAGAGGGCCTTATCTGCGGCCGATACATCCTCAGGACCTGGCTGGACAGGAACTTCAACCACCGTTTTGACCAGGGGAGAATCTTCCCCTTTTCTCCCGCAGAGTTTTTCACAGTCTACCCGGATACGGTGCGGGTGAGGGCCAGGTGGGAGACGGAGGGGATAGATATGGAGCTGGGGGTGAAGAGATGAGTTTGGTAATATAGTTCAATAGACATGGGGATGTCATGGCCAAAGCCCTGAAGGATGGAAAATAGAAATTAGAAAATGGAATTTCCTGAGCCGTCAGAACCCCGAATCTGACGGCAAAAGGTGGCGGTGGCAGAATCGGGGTTCTGCCACCCCGCCTTGGTTCATTTTTAATTCTACATTCTTCATTTTACATTTGAAGCTTCGCTGAAATACCTGACTTCTGATCCCTGTAAACTGTCATCATTATTTGGGGTTATCCCTATGCTCTGCCTCCACGGCTTTTCCTTTGGTATTCAGATACCATCCTCTGCAGAATTATCTTCCCTGTTAGGGTGAGCCGAAGGGCAACTGCCATCCTTAGATCCGGCATTTTGGGGTTCAATATCTTCTCCTCTGTTTCCACTATCCCCAACCATTTTAGGTATCTCACGAGGATTGCCTCTATGAAAAGGTGGAACGTAAGGTTAAGGAATCCATTGGTTTCCTTTGCCGAAGGTTTTTGAAACCTGGATGAGAGATCCTCCATAGGGGTTTTCTTGCCTACCGGAAGTTCAGAGAAAATGGCCAGTATAGACTCCGCAATTCCTGAAGCCTCTTGGCAAAAGACTCAAGGGGTTCCCCTTGAAAGACTCCCCAGTCAGTTTTGTCCCACCAGATACGGAAGAGCTGAAAGAGCTTCTCCCCAGTTTCCCTGCTTCTGAACTGCTCAAATTTATTCCGCTGGAGGGAGATGTAACCCCTCTCATCGATAGCCACAAATCCTCCCTGACGGGCGAGTTGATCTATGAACCAGATATAGTTTTTCCTCTCCTCTTCCCCTCTCATCTCCTCCTGGCCTAAGAAGGTGAAACTGTCCTGAAAGCCGAACCCCTTTTCAATGGATTTTACCTCTTTGAATGGAATATGCTTCCTTTTTGGGGTAAGCTTGATCCTGTGTTTCTGAATATAATCCAAAAAGGCCTCAAAATCGGAGAGGATGGTAGTCTCCACCTTTTTGATCCTGCTCAGATCAACAAACTTACCCCCAACCATTAAAGGGGTAATGGTTACCAGGTAACTGAAATCCCTCTCTGGATTGCCCAACTTCTTCCTCTCCTCCAAGATCGCCTCCCAGGGGGTCTTTCCCTGCAACTCTTTCTGGGGCTCGTTGAGCCACGACT
>DAOVCL010000032.1 GCA_030670005.1 Candidatus Zixiibacteriota bacterium
ATTAGAAGAATATCCAAAGGGTTATGGGTTCGTTATTTTTCTTACAAACGATGACTCTTATTGGGAGAAGAAATCTCAAAGAGCAGATCATCCCGACGACGAGGATTTCAGAATATATGAATCGAGGGTTATTGAAGGGCAGTTAAAATGGAAAACAGGAGCAAGGGAAGCAACATTGAAGGGGAAATACACATTGAATTGGAGAGAATATTCGAATTTAAAAGAATATTCGGATTCAACTGAGAAAAATGTAAGATTTAGATATTTGCTCGTTGAAGTTCCACCTGGCTGCAACTCCCAAAATACCTTGGCACAAAGGGATTAAGATCATAGTTTCCCATTGTGCAAAATAGAGTATCATAGGATCTTTGGCCAAAAGATGGGCACTATCCGCAGACGAATGAGACAATGCACATTTGCAGAGTGGTCACTATGAATTTTCTGTGACTCAAGATATCAGGTGTTTTGGCGGATTTATATGGCCTAAAAGAGAACTTAGCTCCCTTGCGGTCGCTAACTTCTCCAGAGGGTCTCACGACCCTATGGCGCTCAGCAATCCTCCGCCTGCTCGGATCGCTCCGCTGTCACCCTTGAAGGGGGCATACCCCCTTCAAACAACCCCCGACATTTTGGAATTTCTTAGAAATTCCAAAATGTCTTGTTATGTCACGGCGTTTGGTATAAGTTAGGCCAAACATTGGAGGGGACTCAGGCCGAGGTGCGCTATGGAATTCTCCGATTACTTTTCAATGATTGCATTGGCAGTATCTATGGTGTCAGCAGGGTTTTCAGTATGGTTTGGGTTACGAGACCGTTCCCGGATCAAAACTGATAGTCAGCTTCTCCAAGCATATTCTACCGAAGATGAGGAGCCTTTAGGGCCACCGACAGTGTCCTCACCAACAACGATGGTACCAGCGCGACCAACCTTTACTTCGAAGATTCCTTAAACAATCGGTACTACGTGAAGGGCACAAAGAAGAACATTAACGCGTATTTCGCCGCGATCAAAGAGCAATAAAGACTAAGAGAAAGAGAGTCAGCCCTCGGCATGAGCATTTCTCGCTTAACAATCGCTTAAAGCTGACGGTGCTAACTGCGCTTCTGAATTCAGACGCCAGTCCGACGCTAAACTCAAGGAGTCGAGCTAGTGCATTCCAGGTCGCCCGGGGATTCACTAAATGAGGGCCAGTTGTTCAGGCGGATCTACGCTGTTGTTCGTCAGATTCCGGCCGGTCAGGTGGCTAGCTACGGCCAGATTGCAGCAATTGTGGGCAGGTGTACGCCCCACCTCGTAGGGTATGCGATGGCTGCTTTGCCCTTTGATAGTGACGTACCCTGGCATCGAGTCATCAACCACCAAGGGAGGATCAGCCGCCGTTCTGGCGGGGACGACGGCGCCATCCAGCGCCAACTGCTGGAACGAGAAGGTATCCGCTTCGACGAACAACATCGTGTGGACTTCAACGAGCTCGGGTGGCGCGGCCCCGTCGCACGGGAAGCGCCGTTTTACTAGGGAAGCTTCGCCTAAAACCTACGAGGCGTGAATAATCCAAATTGGGCGAAGCTTCGAATTGTAAAATGAAGAATGCAAAGTGTAAAAGTTAAAATTACCTCTGCTTGCCTGCCTGTTAAGGCAACATCTTGCCTTCCATTTTGCATCTTTCAATTCTTGCCCCGTTAGATACAAAACTATCTAACGGGGTGAACAATCTGCAATTTTCAATGGCTGGCTGCAAAACTTGACACAAATTTTAAGATCTTGCCCTATGATGCCAGCTAGTGGAAGGCCTCTTACACGGAGATTTTCTTAGTTCGAACTTCCCGCAAATTTTTTTGTTGCTTTTTTACTTTAAAATCGTTATTATACAAGAGACTTGAAAATCCGTATTAGGAATCAAAATGGAGGTGAGAGATGGCTCACAAGAAAGGGGTCGGAAGCTCCAGAAATGGGAGAGACAGTAACCCCAAGATGTTGGGGGTAAAAAGATATGGAGGGGAACGGGTAACTGCCGGCTCCATCCTGGTCAGACAGAGGGGGAGCAAAATTCATCCCGGGGTGAATGTGGGGATGGGTAAGGACGACACCCTCTTTGCCAAGATAGATGGAAATGTGAGGTTTGAAAGGATGGGGAGGAACAGGAAGAAGGTAAGCATCTACGCTTAAGAGGTAGAAATGATGAAAATTGCCCTTCTTCTTAGCGGCTGTGGCGTGTACGATGGCTCAGAGATCCATGAGGCCACATTGACCCTCTACTTCCTGGCCCAGGCTGGGGCTCAGGCAGTCCCCATCGCCCCACACATTCCTCAGGCAGAGACCATAGATCACCTAACCGGAAAAATCACTGAGGAGCAGAGAAATGTCCTCGTTGAATCGGCCAGGATCTCCAGGGGAGAGATCAAGGATATCAGTGAGGTTACCGGGGCCGATATCGACGGTTTGATAATTCCAGGTGGCTTGGGGGCAGGCAAGAACCTCTCCAGCTTCGCTCAGGCAGGGGAGAACTGCACCATAAATGAGGAGGTAAAGAGCCTAATCAGGGATATGGTGCGCAGGAGGAAACCCGTGGGAGCGATGTGCATAGCCCCGGTCCTGGTGGCCAAGGCCCTGCAGGGAATGGATGAGGTAACCCCCACTCTCACCATTGGCAATGATCCCACTACAGCCAAGAAGTTAGAGAAGTTGGGGGCCATCCATGTCACTGCCAGGGTGGATGAGGCGATAATCGATAATGCCAACAGGATAGTCACCACTCCTGCTTATATGATCGGGCTTGGCATCCAAGAGGTGGCCAAAGGCATCGAGAACCTGGTCAAAGGGGTAATGGAGTTGATAGAAAAGTAGGGAAAGATTTAGCTTGGCAGGGTATTGACCATCTGAAAATCGCCATTTGTTCATATTTTTCAATAAAATAGTTAAATCAAAAATTTGTCTGTCACCATTTTCCTACAGGCATTCATCAAAAAACCCCTTGGGAATGGGGATTTTTTTGATTTTTTTGAAAAAAGTTGTTGACAGAGCCTTTCAGATCGGTTATAGTAGCAGAGAATTTTTAACCCAATATTAAGGAGGTGTGCTGATGAACAAGGGGGAGCTAACTTCTGCGTTAGCCAGGCAGGCCAAACTCACCCAAAAGCAGGCCCGCATGGCCATTGATTCCGTCTTCGGTTCCAATGGCATAATTGCCTCTGAATTGAAGAGGGGGGGAAGGGTACAGATAACCGGCTTTGGCACTTTTGAGACAAGAAGAAGGGAAGCCCGCATGGGAAGAAATCCACAGACTGGGGCTCAACTGAGGATTCCTGCTGCTACCTATCCAGCTTTCAAGGCCGGGAAAGGGTTAAAGTCAAAGATAAGGAAGTAGATTCTACCAAAGACTCACCTTCAAGGGCAAAGTTTATTGGCTTTGCCCTTATTCTTTATTAAGGGGGAAATTTTTCCTTGATTGAAAGGATAACTTCTCTTATATTAAGGTAAATCGAGGGGGATATTTGAAGGTTAAGATCTCAGCCAGAGAGATAAGGGATTATCCTTCTGAAGTAAGGGTAAAAGAGGTGGCCAAAGACCTTGGCTTAAGGGCAGTGGCTGCCCAGGTTGATGGTCAGATCGTCGACTTAGACCATAGGCTGGAGGAAGGTGATGGGGTGCGGATATTGACCTTCGAGGATCCAGAGGGAAAGAAGGTCTTCTGGCACTCCACATCCCATATAATGGCCCAGGCCGTCAGGGAGCTTTTCCCTGAGGTGAAACTGGGTATCGGGCCACCAATCTCCCAGGGATTCTATTACGACTTTAGGAGGAGGGCCCCCTTCTCAGAGGAGGAACTGGGCCAGATAGAGAAGAGGATGCAAGAGATAGTCAAAGCCAACCTCCCCTTCCAGAGGGAAGAGGTAAGCAAGGAGGAGGCCTTGATGGTCTTCCGGGGAGAGGACTTCAAGATCCAACTCATCCAGGAGATAGAGGATGAGAGGGTAACCCTCTATCGTCAGGGAGGGTATGTGGACCTCTGCCGAGGGCCCCACCTCCCCTTTACCGGGATGGTAAAGGCCTTCAAGCTCCTCTCGGTTGCCGGGGCCTATTGGAAGGGGGATGAGAAGGGTCCTGTGATGCAAAGGATATACGGTATCTCCTTTCCCGAACAGGGAGATCTGGAGAGATACCTGAAGAACCTGGAAGAGGCCAAAAGAAGGGACCATCGCCGACTGGGCCGGGAGCTCGACCTCTTCAGCATCCACGAGGAGGCAGGGGCTGGACTCGTCTACTGGCATCCCAAGGGGGCGGTGATCAGGAACATCATCGAGGATTTTTGGAAGGCCGAGCATATCAAGAGAGGCTATCAGCTCGTCTACATCCCCCACATTGCCAAAGCGCATCTCTGGCGGACATCTGGCCACTATGACTTTTACCGTGAGAATATGTATTTTCTGCCAGTGGAGGGGGAGGAGTATGTGCTCAAACCAATGAACTGCCCGGGCCATATTATTATCTATAAGTCCAGGAAGAGGAGCTATCGGGATCTGCCCATAAGATATGCGGAGTTGGGCACCGTATACCGGGCCGAGAGGTCAGGTGTGCTCCACGGAATGCTCCGGGTGAGGGGTTTCACCCAGGATGATGCCCACATATTCTGTAGGCTCGATCAGTTAGAGGAGGAGATCTTAGGGGTGATTGACCTCGCCCAATTTATGCTCCAGACCTTCGGTTATCAGGACTATCAAATCGATTTAAGCGTAAGGGATCCCCAACACAAGGAGAAATATGCAGGAAGTGACCAGGATTGGCAGAGAGCAGAGGAGTCCTTAGTCTCCGCCCTGCAGAAGAGGGGTCTTGACTATCGAAGAGCGGAGGGAGAAGCCGTCTTCTATGGCCCCAAGATCGACATAAAGCTTTTGGATGCCCTGGGAAGAACCTGGCAGGGCTCTACCATCCAATTCGACTTCAACCTTCCTCAAAGGTTCAATATCACCTATACCGATCGGGACAACAGTGAAAAGAAAGTTATTATGATCCACCGCGCTCTTTTAGGGGCTATGGAGAGGTTCATTGGGGGGCTGATAGAATTCTACGGGGGGGCCTTCCCCCTCTGGTTGGCCCCTGTGCAGGTGGTGATTATGCCTATCACTGACTCCGAGAGGGACTACGGAGAGCTAATCCGAAAAAGGCTCTTTGAGGAGGGGATACGGGTGGAGCTTGATGATCGCAACGAGAAGATAGGCCATAAGATAAGGGAGGCTGAGCTGCAGAAGGTCCCCTATATGCTTATCTTGGGCAAGAGGGAGACCCAGGGAGGGACGGTTGCCGTAAGGCAGAGGAGGAAGGGAGATTTGGGCCAGCTTGTCCTGGACTCCTTCTGTGAAAGGTTGAAGGAGGAGATAGAGCAAAAGCAAATCTGGTAACCGAGGAGGTACAGAGATAAAGCCAAATAAGGAACCGAGGGTAAACTCTCAGATAAGGGCTCCACAGGTGAGGGTAGTAGGGGAGGATGGGGAGCAGATAGGGATTATGCCCTCAAGGGAGGCCGTAGCAATGGCCCAAGAGAGGGGCCTCGACCTGGTGGAGGTTGCCCCTCAGTTAGAGCCACCGGTCTGCAAGTTTATGGACTATGGCAAGTATCGGTATGAAAAGAGCAAGAAGGAGAGGTTAAGCAAGAAGAGGCAGATAAGTGTCCAACTCAAGGAGATGAGGTTAAGGCCAAAGACCGATGGACATGCCTTCAATTTTAAGCTTAAGCATATCAAGGAGTTCCTGAGCCAGGGGAAGAAGGTCAAGGTATATGTCCATTTCCGAGGTCGAGAGATGGTGCACCAGGAATTTGGGAAGAGGCTCTTGGAGATGATCAAAGAACAGGTGGAGGGTCTGGGTGATGTGGCCCAGGAGCCAAAGCTGGAAGGCAGGAACCTAATTATGATTCTAAATCCGCTATCTCGGAAGAAGGGGGATAAAAGTGCCAAAGTTGAAGAGCAAAAGGGGAGCAAAGAAAAGGTTTGAGCTGACCGGCACGGGAAAGATAAAGAGAAAAAAGGCATGTTTTTCTCATATCCTAACCAAGAAATCCCCCAAAAGGAAGAGAAACCTGAAGAGATGGGGGATGATAAACCGTGTAGACCAGAAGAGGATAAAGAGGCTGATTAGCTCATAAGGAGGAGTTATGCCCAGAGCTACCTATAAGGTCCCTTCCCGTCGCCGCCGCAAGAAGGTCCTCAAGGCTACCAGAGGCTATCGCGGGGGCAGAAGCAAGCTCTATCGCACAGCAGTTGAAGCCCTACATAGGGCCCTGGCTTACGCCTATCGGGATCGCAAAAGAAGGAAAAGGGACTTTCGTAGACTATGGATAATGAGGATAAATGCGGCAGCCAGGTTGAGTGGTCTCTCCTACAGCCGGTTGCTGATGGGCTTGAGGAGATCCGGGGTGAAGATAAACAGGAAGCTTCTGGCTGAACTGGCGGTAAACGATCCCCCTGCCTTTAGCAAGCTGGCTGAGCTTGCCAAAGAGGCCCTCGAGGTTGAAAGCAGAGCTTGAGAGGATAATCAAGGAGGCCCTGAAAAGGATAGAGAGGGCGCAAACTCTCCAGGAGATTGAGAGGATCAGACTCGATCTCCTGGGCAGGAAGGGGAGATTAACCCAGCTTTTACGGGGGTTAAAGGATTTACCTGTGGCCATCAGGCCAGAGGTAGGAAGTGCCGCCAATCGGGCCAAGGCTCAGATAGAGGCGGCCCTTAAGGGGAGGACGGAATCTCTTCCTCCTCCTCAGGAGAGGAAGGAAGATTTGGATATTACCCTTCCGGGAAGAAAACCCTGGGAGGGGAGCCTCCACCCTTTGACCCTGACCCTGCAGAGGATAATTGAGATCTTTTATGGGATGGGGTTTGAGCTAGCCGAGGGGCCTGAGGTGGAGACCGATTATTACAACTTCGAGGCCCTCAATATGCCCCCTGATCATCCGGCCAGGGATATGCAGGACACCTATTACCTGGGCAAAGATCTCCTTTTACGCACCCAGACCTCCCCGGTGCAGATCAGGGTGATGGAGAGGTCCAAACCGCCGGTGAGGATAATCGCTCCCGGAAGGGTCTATCGCCACGAGGCCATCAACGCCCGCAGTTTCACCGTCTTCTATCAATTTGAAGGGCTATATGTAGATCAAGGGGTGACCTTCGGTCAACTGAAGGGGGTCTTGACTGGCTTTATAGAGGAGTTCTTCGGGAAGGGGATTCCCCTCCGTTTCCGCCCCAGCTTCTTCCCCTTTACCGAGCCCAGTGCAGAGGTGGACATCAGATGTGTCATCTGCGGGGGAAAGGGCTGTTCCGTCTGTAAACAGAGGGGGTGGTTGGAGATCTTGGGGGCGGGGATGGTGGATCCGGCTGTTTTTCAGGCGGTGGGTTATGACCCGGAAAAGTTCAGCGGTTATGCCTTTGGTTTGGGTATAGACCGCATAGCCATGCTCAAGTGGGGCATAGACGACATCAGGCTCTTCTATGAGAATGACATCAGGTTTCTAAGTCAGTTTTGAACCTAAAATATGCATTAACCACTGAATCTCTGGAACACGAATGGCACGAATAAACGAATCTACACGAATAGATAATTTACCACGGAAATTCACGGAATTACACGAAAAAAAAGCTGAGAATTAAAAAATGAAGTTTGTGCTGGTTATTCCTAGTTCCCGATCCCTGTACATTCAAACCTTTGCCTTCTCTGCGCCTACTTTGCGAGCTTTGCGGTTAAAAAAGTTTGTCCAAAAAACAAGATCTTGCAAGTTTGTAGTACAGAGAAACTCAGTTTAATAAACGAGTGCTCTTATGTTTTATCTTCTTAGTAACTTAGAGACTTCGTGGCTTAAAAGATGGAGATAAGCTACAACTGGCTGAAGGAGTTCGTAGAATTTGATCTATCCCCGGATGAGCTGGCCGAGAAGCTTACCCTTACCGGCACGGAGATAGAGAGGGTGGAACACCTTACCCCTCCCTTTGAGGGGGTGATCACCGCCAAGATAACATCCCTGAAGAAAAAGGGGAAGTTGGCCATCTGCCAGGTGAATACCGGTGGGGATGAGGTTATGGTGGTCTGCGGTGCCCCCAATGTGGGGGGTGGACTGCTGGTTCCCTTGGCCCTCCCAGGTGCACTGCTCCCGGGAGAAAGGGAGATCGGGGTAAGGGCATTTGGGGAGCTTAAATCCCAGGGGATGATCTGCTCGGAGAAGGAGCTGGGGCTCTCCGACTACGGGGAGGGGATAATGATCCTGGAGGGGGAATATCCTCTGGGCATCCCCTTGGAGGAGGCCCTCCGGCTGGAGGACTACATCTTGGAGGCTGACCTCACCCCTAACCGCCCAGACTGTATGTCGATTCTGGGGATAGCCAGGGAGGTGGCAACCATTCTGGGCCTATCCTTCCACCTCCCTCAGCCACCGTCCCCTCAAGCAAATGGGAAGAAGCCAAGGGTGGAGGTTAAGGACGGGGAAGGTTGCCCCAGATATACCGCCCGCATCATCGGGGGGGTGACCATTTCCCCCTCTCCCTTCTGGCTACGCAGGAGGCTGGAGTCTGCCGGGATAAGGGCGATAAACAATGTGGTAGATGTAACTAACTATGTGATGTTGGAGAGGGGTCAGCCCCTTCATGCCTTTGACTTGGACCGGCTAAGGGATGGGAAGATAATAGTAAGGAGACCCCATTCCGGGGAGAGCCTTCTCACCCTGGATAACCAGGAGAGGCAGTTGGAGAAGGGGACCCTTCTCATCTGCGACGGCCAGGGCCCGGTGGCCATAGCCGGGATAATGGGGGGAATGGAAACGGAGGTGGGGGAGGAGACGAGGAATATCCTCCTGGAAGGTGCCTATTTTGATCCCTGCACAATTAGAAGGGGATCCAAGAGGCTGGGCCTGGTCTCCGAGTCCTCTCAGAGGTTTGAAAGGGGAGTGGATCCATTTGGACTCATCCCGGCGCAGGAGAGGGCAGCCCAACTCCTCCTCCAGGTAGCCCAGGCCAGCTCGATGGGGGGAACGGTCGATATCTCCTCAAAGCAGTTCTCTCCTCCCTCGGTTAGGTTAAGGGAGGAGAGGGTCAATCAGATCTTGGGGTTGAATCTAAGAGGGGAGAAGATAGTAGATCTCCTCGCCCCCTTGGGATTCGAGCATAAAGGCCAAGGTATCTTCTCTGTTCCCGGATACAGACCAGATATAACCAGGGAGATCGACCTGGTTGAGGAGGTGGCCAGAGTCTATGGCTACGACAGAATTCCCCCCGATAAGCGGGCTGGGGGCCTGGTCCCAGCGCGGGTGGGCCCCAGGGAAAGTAGGCTCAGGAGGATAAGGGAGATCCTCTGCGGGTTGAGCCTGAGAGAGGCGGTTACCAACTCCCTGATAGACCCCCATTGGGCCGAGATTATCGGATACAAGGGGGAATTGGTCAGGCCCCTCAACCCTTTGAGCCGGGAGCTCTCTTGTTTACGACCGACCATCCTGCCATCCCTTCTTTGGGTGACTAACCTCAACCTGAGGAGGGGAGCAAAGGGGGTGAGAATCTATGAGCTGGGAAAGGTCTTCTCCCCGCAGGAAGGGACGAGATTAAGTGGCCTTATCCTGGGAGACCAATCCCCTCTCTACTGGGGAGAAAGGGGCAAAAACTCAGATTTCTTTTCCCTGAAGGGAATAGTGGAGACCCTCCTCCAATCCCTTAGGGTGGATGGAGTTAGCTTTGTCCCGGGGAATGAATCTCCCTATGAGGAGGGGAGGATGGCCTTTCTTCTCATTGGGGAGGAGAGGATAGGAACCCTGGGCAAATTGTCCTCTCAGGTAGGCCATAAATTCGATATAGAGGGAGATGTCCTCTGCTTTGACCTAAATATAGACTCCGTTCTGGAGCTTATCCCTCTGAAGCAAAAGTTCAATTCTCCCCCCAGGTTCCCTGCAGTGAAGAGGGATCTGGCGATTCTGGTTGCCCAAAGGGTGCCGGCAGGCAGGATCAGTAAGGCCATATTTGAATTGGGCTCACCCTTAGTTAATGAACTCCACCTCTTCGACCTTTACCAGGGGGAACAGGTACCCCCAGGAGAGAAGAGCCTGGCCTTTTCCCTTAGCTTTAGTTCACCTCACTCTACACTTACCGACCAGGAGGTGGAGGAGGTTCAGGGGAGGATACTGCAGGGACTGAAGAGGAGGTTTGGGGCCAGGATAAGGGGTTAAGGCATATGAAGTCATTGGATAGATTGGAGGTAGTAGTGGAGAGGCTTCTCCTGGAGATGCGAAGTTTAAGGGAGGAGAATGGGAAGCTGAAGCAGGAGATGCAAAAAATGAAAGGGGTGGACCCACTGCGAAATAGGGAAGCCCTTACCAGACTTAAGGGTGTAATTAAAAAGTTAGAATCATTTTCCATCACGAAATCATAAAAGTATGGCGGATACCATCAGAGTGGAGATTTTTGGCACGGAATATCCCATCAAGGGAGATGTGGATTCCGATTATATAGAGAAGGTAGCCAGGCATGTGGATAAGAAGATGAGGGAGGTGGCCGAGGAGCACTCCTTGGTCTCCCCCTCTAAGGTAGCCATCCTGGCGGCTATGTACATAACCGATGAGCTCTTTAAGGAGAGGGATGAGGGGAGGAAGCTTACCGCCCAGATAGAATCGAGGGTGGAGAAGCTAAACCGCAGACTGGAGGAGGGTTTAAGGGGGAAATAGACCCTTTTTCCCTCCTATATTATCCCCGCTGTTTTCGTGATGGTTTCCCGGTGCCATCTGGCCCGGGAGGTTACGGATCAGTGGGTTTTTTTTGTAATAACCACCACGGATAATCACGGACCAGCACAGAAGAAGATATGAAATGGGGTAACAGTTAACAGAGGTCAGGGATCAGGAATAGCCAGCATAAGTTTCATTCTTAATTCTTAATTCTCAATTCTTAATTTTTAATTGCATTTTCCCGTGAAGTTCCGTGGTTAATCGTTACTTTTTTTAAACTATGAAGGAGGCCATAAATGGGTGTTGAACTGGCAATAGCGGTGGTGATAGCAGCGGTTTTTCTGGCCTTGGGTTGGTTTCTGAGGAGAAGCATCGGGGAGGGAAAGGTGAGGAGGGCAGAAGAGCTTGCCGCCAAGATCATCTCCGATGCCCAGAAGGAGGCCGAGATAAAGAAGAAGGAGGCCCTGCTTGAGGCCAGGGATGAATGGTATCGGGCAAAGTCAAAGTTTGAGAGGGAGACAAGGGCCAAAAGGGCAGAGCTGGGGAGGTCAGAGAAGATACTCTCCGATAGGGAATCAAACCTTGATCGCAAGGTGGATATCCTCTCCCGCAAGGAGAGGGATATTCAAGGCAGGGAGAGGGCCATCTCTGCCAAGGAGAGGGGTATAGCGACCAGGGAGGGGGAGCTCTCCCGGCTGATCGAGGAGGAGAACAAGAGGTTGGAGAGGATGGCCGGTATGAGCTCTGAGGAGGCAAAGAGACACCTCATCCAGAACTTGGAATCCCAGGCCAGGCATGAGGCTGCTCAGTTCATCAAGCAGATCAAGGGGGAGGCCCGGGAGAAGGCGGATAGGGAGGCGCGGGAGATAATAGTCTCTGCCATTCAGAGATGTGCCGCAGGCCATACGGTGGAGAGCACGGTCTCGGTTGTCTCCCTTCCCAACGACGAGATGAAGGGAAGGATAATTGGCCGGGAGGGAAGAAATATCCGCTCCTTCGAGACGGCCACTGGAGTTGATGTGATAGTAGATGACACCCCTGAGGCTGTCATCCTCTCCGGTTATGACCCGGTGAGGAGAGAGGTAGCCAAGATTGCCTTAGAGAAGCTCATCCTCGATGGTAGGATCCATCCAGGAAGAATTGAGGAGATAGTAGCTAAGGCAAGCAAGGAGATAGAGGAGATAATCAAGCTGGCCGGGGAGGAGGCCTGCCTGGAGTCCGGGGTGGCCGGCATCCACCCAAAGTTGGTCAGATACCTGGGGAAGCTCAAATACAGAACGAGCTACGGGCAAAATGTGCTTCAGCACTCCAAGGAGGTCTCCCTGCTGGCCGGACTTATGGCCGCCGAGCTTGACCTCGATCCGGCAATGGCCAAGAGGGCAGGCCTCCTGCATGACATAGGGAAATCCATAGATCGGGAGATGGAGGGGCCTCATACCCAGATCGGCTTTGAGCTGGCCAAGAAGTTCAACGAGCCACCCGAGATATTGAATGCCATTCTGGGACACCATGAGGATGTGGAGCCAACATCCCTGATCACCGTCTTGGTGGAGGCCGCGGACGCCATCTCTGGGGCCCGCCCCGGAGCCCGCAGGGAGACCTTGGAAGGATATATCAAGAGGCTGGAGAAGCTGGAGGATATTGCCGACTCCTTCTCCGGTGTTTCCAAGGCCTATGCCATCCAGGCGGGGAGGGAGATAAGGGTGATAGTGGAACCGCAAAGAATAGACGATGAGAGGGCCGGAGAGTTGGTCGATGATATTGCCGAGAAGATACAATCGGAGATGGAATACCCAGGACAGATCAAGGTTATCGTGATCAGGGAGACCAGGGCGGTCGGTTATGCCAAATAAGAAATTGAGGATACTATTTGCCTCAGATGTGGTGGGAAGGGCCGGCCGTCGGGTCCTCTCCCAGGTTCTTCCTTTTTTGAGGAAAGAGAAAGGGATAAGCCTCTGTGTGGCCAATGGGGAGAATGCGGCTGGGGGCTTTGGGATTACTGCCAATATAGTGGGAAAGCTCTACTCCTATGGGGTGGATGTGATCACCTCTGGGAACCACATCTGGGACAGAAAGGAGGTCCTGGACTATATCGCCGACGATGAGAGGCTACTGCGACCGGCCAACTATCCGCCCCAGGCTCCAGGGAGAGGTTGGGGCATCTACCCCATCGAGGGTGGAGTGAAGGTGGGGGTCTTGAACCTCCAGGGGAGGGTCTACCTTCCCTCCATAGACTGTCCGTTTAGGGCGGCCTCCCGGGAGCTTAAGGCATTGAGGGAGGAGACGAGGGTAATCATAGTGGATATGCATGCCGAGGCCACCTCAGAGAAGCAGGCCATGGGCTGGTGGCTGGATGGAAAGGTTTCAGCCGTGATCGGAACCCACACCCATGTCCCTACTGCCGATGAGACCATTCTCCCCAAGGGTACCGCCTACATCACCGATGTGGGTATGTGTGGAGCCTATGATTCGGTCATCGGAATGGATAAGTCAGTTGTCCTCTCCCGGTTTACCACCCAGATACCCTACAGGTTTATCCCGGCGAAGGGGGATCTGAGGTTCACCGGACTTCTTTTGGATGTGGACCCAGAGACAGGAATGGCCAAAAGGGTGGAGAGGATAAGGATCGACCTGGAGGGGGAATGAGCGCCCA
>DAOVCL010000145.1 GCA_030670005.1 Candidatus Zixiibacteriota bacterium
CCCGACGTTTCGGAATTTCTTAGAAATTCCGAAACGTATAATTAGGGTTAAACGGAGGTGTTTAAAAAATGTTTCCCTTCTTCTTTGATCGCACAATCATCTTGCTTATCCCTGCCTTGATTCTGGCCATCTATGCCCAGAGCAAGGTCAGGGGAGCCTATGCTAAGTTCAGCAAGATACGAAGTATGCGCGGGCTGACTGGGGCCCAGGTGGCCAGATCCCTTTTAGATACCAATGGCCTTCAAGGGATAAAGATCGAGGAGAGGCGAGGAACCCTCACCGACCACTACGATCCCCTAAAGAGGGTTTTGAGGCTCTCCTCAGGGGTTTATAGATCTGACTCCATTGCCGCGGTTGGGGTAGCTGCCCATGAGACGGGCCATGCCATCCAGCACAAGCTCGGCTATCTCCCCTTGAAACTTCGCTCCAGTTTTGTGCCGGTGGCCAATTTCGGTTCCAGCCTGGCCTTACCCCTCTTCCTCATCGGTTTTCTCTTTCGCTTTCCCATCCTGATGGATGTGGGTATAATCTTCTTCTCCCTGGCTGTCCTCTTCCACATAGTAACCCTACCGGTGGAGTTTAATGCCAGCCAGAGGGCATTAGCCCTTTTGAGCCAGGGGAGCTACCTCAGCGGCCAGGAGGTATCCTCAGCCAGGTCTATCCTCAATGCCGCCGCCTGGACCTATGTGGCCGCCACCACTATGGCCGTTATGCAACTGGTCAGACTTCTCCTGCTAAGGGGGAGCAGGGAATAGAAAATAGGGGATCTTAACTATATACTGCAAACACTCATATCTTGAGCTTTTTGGAATTTCTTTTAACCGCAAGGAACACAAAGGTGGCGCAGAGTTTGCAAAGATTTTCCTTTCCTACCTTTGTGTCTTCTTTGCGAACTTTGCGGTTAAGAAACGCCATTTATGCCCGTGCAGAGTATAACCCCCAGCCGAGATCTGGCCTTTAAGGCCCTCTGGAAGTGGGAGAAAGGGAATATGCTTCTGGACCCCCTTCTTGATGGGCTCCTCAGCTCATCTGGGCTCTCACCCTTAGACAGGGCCCTGGTGACTGAGTTGGTCAACGGGACTATTAAGTTCAAGAAAAGACTGGATTGGATACTGGACCTCTTCCTGACGAAGGGGATGGGCAGTCTCGATTTCCAGATCCTATCCCTGCTCCGCCTGGGGAGCTATCAGATAATCTTCTCGGATAGGATACCGGACTTTGCCGCTGTGGATCAGACGGTAAACTTGGCCAAGGTTCATCTGGGGCAGAGATGGGCAAACTTAGTCAATGGGGTGCTGAGAAATATCATCAGGGACAGGAGAGATCTCCCCTACCCCCCCTTAGATAAGGATCCCCTCTCTCACATCTCCATCTACTACTCCCATCCCGAATGGATGGTGAAGAGGTGGATGGAGAGGTTTGGATTAGAGGGAACGATCTCCCTCTGTCAGTGGAATAACCAGAGGCCCTGGTTCAGTCTAAGGCTCAATACCTTAAGGGCCAAAAGGGAGAACCTGGAGGGAAGACTTTTGGCCGAGGGGATAAGATTTGAAAGGGGAAGATATTTAGGGGACTTTTATGAGATAAAGGAGGGGAATCCCCTCCAGACCAAAGCCTTCTCTGAAGGGCTATTTCAGGTGCAGGATCAAAGCGCTGGGTTGGCCGTTCTGCTCTTGGGCCCAAAACCCGGCGAGAAGATAATTGACCTCTGTGCCGCTCCCGGTGGAAAACTTTGCTATATAGCCCAACTCACCCAAGGAGAGGGAAAGATCATTGGGGTGGATATAAGCAGCAAAAGACTGAAGCTGGTGAGGGAGAACTGTCAAAGGTTAGGAACAGAATTGGTTCTTCTCTTAAAGGGCAATGGCCGATATATCCAAGCCAGATCAGTGGACAAAGTGCTGATTGATGCTCCCTGTAGCGGTCTGGGGGTCTTAAAGAAAAGAGCTGATCTCAGATGGAAGATGACCCCGCAGAGGATTAAAAAATTTGTGGTTCTCCAGAGGAACCTCCTCCAGAATGGGGCTAAACTTTTAAAGAGAGGTGGCCTATTGGTCTACAGCACCTGCACGATAGAACCAGAGGAGAATCAGCTTATGGTGGAGGGTTTTCTGAGGGGAAACAGGGACTTCAAGCTGGAAAGGGCGGGTGATTCCATCCCCCAGGATTTAATTGATCCAAATGGTTTCGTCTCCACCTTTCCTCACCTCCACCACCTAGACGGCTCCTTTGCCGTTGGTTTGAGAAAGGTCGGATAATCGAAAAAATGAAAAGGATAAAGAGGTTTTTCTCAAAATTATTCACTTTTCTCCTTTTCTCTCTCCTTATCCTCCTCTTGGGCATCCTCATCTTGGATAAGCTAATTATGCCCTTAACCGTCGGTTCCAAAAGGGTGGTCAAGGTGCCAAATATATCCAACCTTAACCAAGAAGAGGCTCAAATGGTGCTGAAGGGGAAGGGATTGAGGATGGTGAAGGGTTCCCACGAGTTCGATGATCTGGTTCCAGAGGGCTTTATCCTCCAACAGGATCCCTCTCCAGGGGCAGAGGTGAAGAGAGGAAGGGGGATCAGGGTTACTATCAGCAAGGGAAGCGAAGAGGTTTTAGTGCCAGAACTTAGGGGATTCTCCCTCAGGCAGGCAGAGATTATTCTACACAGATCCCATTTAATGGTAGGCAATATAAGTTGGAAGATCTCCGGTCAAATTCCCAAAGAAGTGATAATAGAGTCGAACCCCTCGGCAAAGTCACCAATTCTCAGAGAATCGCTTGTTGACCTGGTGGTTAGTAGTGGACCACAGTCTGAGACGGTCTCGGTCCCCAGCTTCTTGGGCAAGAGCATAGAGGAGGCAGAGGAGCTGGCCCGGGCTTCTGGAATAATGGTGGGGAATATCAGCTATAGGGCAGACAGGAGCGTGCTACCAGAGACGGTAATTGAACAGTCCCTGGAAATGGGTGAGGCGGTCCCCCGGGGAGCCAGGGTTGACCTGGTAGTAAGCAAGGTGGAGTAGAAACGGGGGAATAACAGGTGAAAATTGGCTTAACAGTTCACTACGGAATTGCCCAGCGCGGCAAAGCCGCAAAGGACGCAAAGTTTAAAGATTATTAACTAATCGTTTTATTTCATCTCTCTTTTGCTTTTTATCTCCTCTGCGATCTCAGCGTCTTTGCGGTTGCTACGAAAAATTTTGTTGAAAAAACAAGATCTTGCAAGTTTGTAGTACAGATAAAGACCGAGCGGTCAGATCCCCTGATCTGACCATGGCATCCCCATAAATCGGGATGTCACCTCAAGGTTGGGAGAAGTGAGAGCGGAAAGACCTCCTGACCACTGAAAGTTTATGGAGAGGCACAGACCAATTGAATAAGCGAAAGATAAAGATCGCCCCCTCCATACTGGCAGCAGATTTCTCCTGTTTGAGGGAAGAGATAAAAAGAGTGGAAGAGGCTGGGGCAGATCTACTCCATCTGGATATAATGGATGGACATTTTGTCCCCAACATATCCTTTGGCCCCCTAATAGTAAAGGCCCTTGATCGGCTAACCCACTTCCCTCTGGATGTCCACCTGATGATAAAGAAACCAGAGAGGTATCTTGAGGCTTTCAGGATAAGTGGAGCCGACTACCTTACCGTGCACCTCGAGGCCTGCCCTAACTTGGCGGAGGTGATTAGGCAGATAATGGAACTCAAGGCCAAGGTGGGGGTAGCCCTAAATCCTCAGACCCCCTTTAGCTCTATAATCCCCTTTTTGAAAAAGATAGACCTTCTCCTTCTGATGTCAGTAAACCCTGGCTTTGGTGGTCAGGAGTTTATCCCTGCAGTGTTGGAGAAAATTAAGGAGGCTGCCCAATGGATAAGCCGGAGGGAGATCCCACTGGAGATTGCCGTTGATGGGGGGGTTGGCCCCCAGAATGCCCCTCAAATCATCGAGGCTGGGGCGACTATATTGGACGCTGGAACCGCTATATTCAAATCCACCAATTATAAGGAGGCCATAGACTCCTTGAGAGGGCAGAGATAAGCCCAAATCATATATTAGCGTAGACAATCTATTACCTTGTATTTAAGGGATTTTGCAGGAAGTGCCTGGATAAGCAAGGTGATAATATGTAGGGGTTGCATTTATGCGCCCAGAACCTGGCGGGCTCCGATAAGTCGGAGCCCCAACAAGGGTAAAGAAGCATTGCTGCATAGAACTTGCGAAACCCAGGATTATTTCAGTGGTTTTCGGTATTTAATGCATAATCTGATATGAGCTATCCAGCCTATTTAGAGCTTGCCCGAAAGGGCAAACTGAGAGAGAAGGCAGAGGAGGCATATAAGTTACTCCAAAGCTGTTCCCTCTGTCCCCGAAGATGTGGGGTAGACAGATTTCAAGGCCAGAGAGGCTTCTGCGGAGCGGGGGAAAGAGCCAAGGTTTATAAGTTTAAGATCCATTTGGGAGAGGAACCACCCATCAGTGGGTGGAAGGGATCAGGGGTAATCTTCTTCTCCAGCTGTCCCCTCAAGTGTATCTACTGTCAGAACTACCCCTTTAGCCATCAGGGAAAGGGAAGGGAGATCTCCCCCCAGCTCCTCTCCCGGATGATGCTCCATCTCCAGAGGATGGGATGTCACAATCTAAACCTGGTCACACCTACCCATTTCGTCCCCCAGGTTCTTTCAGCCCTTTCGCTTGCCGTGAATAAAGGGTTCCACCTGCCTATTGTCTATAATACAAGCGGATACGAAAGCCTACGGACTTTGAGACTCATAGATGGAGTGGTGGACATATATCTATCGGATTTCAAATATGCCAGGAGAGAGATGGGGAAGAGATACTCTCAGGTATCCGACTACCCCCAAGTGGCCAAAAGGGCTGTAAAGGAGATGTATCGCCAGGTAGGGGATCTCCTAACTGACCAGAATGGGATTGCCAAAAGGGGGCTGATCATCCGTCATCTCCTCCTCCCCGGCAACCTCTCCGCAGCCGAGGAGATCTTCTCCTTCATCGCCAGAGAACTCTCCCCCACTGTCTCCATAAGCCTAATGGGCCAGTATCTACCAGTCTGGGGGGCAAAAGCCCATCCCTTGCTGGGAAGGAAAATTACTATTGAGGAGTTTAAGAAA
>DAOVCL010000072.1 GCA_030670005.1 Candidatus Zixiibacteriota bacterium
CAATAAACTATTATTTAACCTCTTCTGTATCACCTTGTATAGATGCTGGTAATCCAGACCCGGCTTATAACGATCTTGAGGATCCCAATAATCCAGGCTTTCCACTTTGGCCGGCTCTGGGTGAACTAAGGAATGATATGGGGGCGTATGGCGGAAATCCTGATGTAACGCCTGAGGATGAACTCATATTTGGACCGCAGTTCAGAGCATTTGTCAATCGGATCAACTCTGCCTCCCCTCCGGAACGTCAAGCGATTGTTGATAGTTTTCTGGCTGTCGTTCCATCCTTCCCGTTCATTGAACAAGATAACATTGTGTATTTTATTTATCGTGGAAATGCCAACAGTGTGAACGTGCCGGGCGATGCAAACGGTTGGGATATTAATGCATTCCCGATGATCCGGCTCACGGCCACTGACTTATGGTATTGGCAGGATGTGTTTGAATCCAATGCCAGACTGGATTATAAATTTGTGCTGAATGGCAGCAATTGGATACTGGACCCACTGAATCCCAGACAGGTGGTGGGCGGGTTCGGCCCTAACTCTGAATTAGTTATGCCGGATTATGTGGATCCTCCAGAGATCGAATACTATCCTAATATCCCTCACGGCACATTGCACGATACAACATTTTTTAGCTCCAATCTCAACAATTCCAGGACAATTCGCGTTTATACTCCACCTTCATACGATTCGGCTCCTGGCGACAGTTTTCCGGTCGTCTTATTCCATGATGGATTGGAGTACATTTCGCTCGCCTCGGCAGACAATGTGCTTGATTATCTCATCTCGGAGAACCGTATCCAGCCAATTATTGCGGTTTTTGTGCCTCCGGTGAATAGAGATGACGAGTATGCATTCAACAGAACGAATCAATATTCATCATTCATTGTAGATGAATTGATGCCAACCATTGACGCACGGTACCGCACAAAGCGAGACCCTGAGAGCCGTGCCATGATTGGGATTTCATTTGGCGGACTCATTTCTACTCAGATCTGTTATGATCACCCGGAAAACTTCGGATTGTGCGGCCCTTATTCCCCCGCGTATTGGCCAAAAGACGGTGAGGTATACTACACAGTGATAAACGGACCAACAAAAGATATAACATTCTATCTTGATTGGGGAAGATACGAACCTGGCATTATGCTTGACGCAAGAGCATTACGAGACATACTCATCGATAAAGGTTATCAAGTGGAATGGAACGAATGGCATGAAGGACATAGTTGGGGCAGTTGGCGGGCCCATCTTGATCATGCGCTCGGATTCTTTTTCCCGGATACTGCCACAGGCGTTCAGCATGAAGAGAAGACAGTACGACCGGTTCAATATCTGCTAACGCAGAATTACCCTAATCCCTTCAACGTCATCACCGAGATCAAGTATGCCTTACCAAAGGATTGTCATGTCAAGCTCGAAATCTACAACATCTTAGGCCAGAAGGTGGCAACTTTGGTTGATGGAGAGCAGAAAGCCGGATACAAGACCGCTAGGTGGGATGCGGGCTCACTCTCCAGCGGCATCTACTTCTATAGGTTAAAGGCTGGTAATTTTGTGCAGACAAAGAGGATGGTGGTCTTGAAGTGAACCCATTAAGGTTAACCTGATCAACGGCTATATTGGCTTAGAGGGTGAGAGTTTTGGAAGATAACCTCCGGACCCTGTATTGCTGGTCGGAGCCATGGCAGAGGGGATCACAAACAATTTCTTTTTGGCGAAGCGGAGCCAAATTCAATGGGGAAATGCAAGGTTGGAAAGTGGTTATTACATACTGAGACGCCTTTTCTTCAACGAACTTCGCATACCCCCTGCCCGTTATCTGCAATTGAGCGGACAATAAAATACCGATGATGAATGATATACCTACTTCTCTTTATAATTCTCCTTAGACAGCTTAAAGGGAAAGGAGGGATGATCAAATGAAACGATTAATGTATCTTCTTTCTTTTCTCATTATGATTAACCCTTTATTGGCACAGGGGTCGCTCAAAGTCATGACTTATAACCTCCAGGGGATGAAACCGGGAACCGATCCTGAAACCCGGTTATTCCACATCATTCAGAATCTAAAAGAACTGAATCCGGATGTCATTGGTTTACAGGAGATCAATGAGCCTGTAAGGGGTGGAGAAGATGACAATCAGGCCAAGATTATCGCAGACTCATTAAGTGCCTATTTTGGCATCACCTACTATTGTTACTACAGTCTTACCCATCTTGCATGGGACAACCAGTTTAGAGAATATGTGGGCATCATAAGCAAGCATCCAGTGGAACAGGAAGGATATCACCAGCTCGTTCCAGGAGTATTTCCCCGAAAAGTGGTCTGGAATTATATCAACACGCCGTTAGGAATGATCAACTTTTTCAATACCCATCTCTCCTTTAACAGCCGGAGTGTCCGCGTTCAGCAGGTTCAACAGATCAGGGAATATATCGACCAGCAAGAAATCGATTTTCTCGGTGTTGCTTCCCTCCTCACAGGTGATTTTAACGATACACCTGAATCAGAACCTATTCTCTTATTGACCAATACGGGTACAGATACATTTTATTTTGACACCTACCATGAAGTTAATCTCACATCCTCAGGATATACTTCTCCCGCCGGATCTCCGTCTTCACGCATCGACTTCATTTTTTACAAAAACACCGGGAGCCTAACCATTGATACCTCATTTGTCGTTATGACCCAACCATACGATGGAATCCATTACTGCTCAGATCATCTTGGAGTTATGACTATACTTTCAGAGGATACTACCGGGATTGGTAACCACCAGTTTGTTAATATCCCGAAAAAGTCTAAACTCTCTCAGATCTACCCCAATCCTTTCAATCCGATTACCGAGATCAGATACGCTTTGCCCAAGGATTGCAGGGTCAGGTTGGAAATCTACAATATCCTCGGCCAGAGGGTGGCAACTCTGGTTGATGGAAAGCAGAAAGCGGGATACAAAAAAGCTAAGTGGAATGCGGGTTCCCTCTCCAGCGGCATTTACTTCTATAGGTTAAAGGCTGGGGATTTCATGCAGACGAGGAAAATGGTTTTGCTGAAGTAGTCGAAGTAGAAGCTTTGGAACACAAATGACCCGAATAGACGAATCTATGAGAAGATCATAACAGTTCACGGGGATCAGGGGTCAGCAGTCAGGCTTTCGTCAATTCTCGATCGTCAGTTGTCAGGGATTCTTCCTGATCTCTGTAGACTGAACCCTGGGAACTGATACTGTATGTTATCATCCACAAGGGACATCTTTCGTCTGGGCAATAGCCCTGACGGCACAGGAAACATGCCTCTCTAACTCTGCTACATTTTCTGATCCCTGTTCCCTGGGACCCGTGAACTGTCACAAGATTTGTAAATTAGGATTCGCGCTATTTGTATATTTGTGGGATTCGTGTTCAAGGTTTTATCTATATAAACGTAAATAGTTCGGCTTGTTAGGCAGAAGTTGCAGTTCTCAAACTGCCGGAGGGTCAGCCCTTCGGCAGTTTTTTAATGGCCGCATTTCATCAGGCATGCGGTGGATTATGTATCATAAGAGCCTGGACAAATAGGTTGATTTATGCTAAAAAGCTTTGAGGCTCATGGGGGAATATAGGTGAAATCAGCTACCATCAGAGTTCTCAGGAAATCTAAGGCGACCCGTTTCAGATTGTATGCCCAATCAAAACGGCACTATGGAATGCGTCAACTCCTGTTGACGCATGCTGTGACAGGAGTCACAGCACTCCAAATTGTGGAGCACAAGTAGGCCGAAGTCTCATCCCCGAAGGAGCTTAGCTCCCTCCGTCGCTACGCTTCAGAATGTAACATGCCTGCTCATCTACACCTAATTTCCTACATGAGTCAAGCCTTGATTCAACCCCAGAATATTACATAGCCAGTATATCCCCCCTTTAATCTAAGTCTTGCCGATCTCCTGAGAGAATCTTATAAGTTTGGAACCCTTTGGAGTTCTCAACCATAAAGACGAAAGATGTTCCAAACTTGCAGAAGTTACTATTTCATAATGACATAAGGGTTTCCAATACTGAGGAGTTATCTAAGCCTGGAGGGCTAAGAGGAGAAGAAGGGATCGCGGGTGACCCAACTCCCTTACCAGAGGGAGCACATCCCTCCGATTATCAAACCAAAAAATAATACTTTTTGTAAAAATTTCCCTTGACATATTTTTTTATTTAAGGTATTCTTTGTATGATATCCTTAAAAGGAGGCATAGATGGTTCAAAGACTCCTTTTTCTTTTGCCCACCCTTCCCCTTCTCCTCCTTGCCACCTGTGGCGGAGAGAAGCCCCCTCCCCCAAGGGTAGAGGGGAAGAAGGTGTTGATGATCATCGCCCCCAAGAACTTCAGGGATGAGGAGCTGTTGGAACCCAAAGGGGTATTGACCCAGGCAGGGGCGGTGGTTGAGGTGGCCAGCACTTCCCTGGATACAGCAGTGGGAATGCTGGGCATGAAGGTGGGGGTAGACCTATTGGTGGATTCGGTAAGGGTAGCCGACTACGATGCGGTGATATTTGTAGGGGGCATGGGAGCGTCCCAATACTGGGATGACCCCAGGGCCCATTCCATAGCTCAGGAGGCCTACCAGAGGGGGAAAGTTTTGGGGGCAATCTGCATAGCCCCGGTAACCTTGGCCAATGCTGGCCTTCTGAGGGAGAGGAGGGCCACAGTCTGGGCCTCTGAGAAGGAGAAGATCGAAGCGCAGGGAGCCAAGTATACGGGGTCCTCTGTTCAGGTCGATGGGAGGATCATTACCGCTGACGGTCCAACCTCGGCCCGGGAGTTCGGGGAGACCATCCTCAAGGCACTCTCCCAGTAGGCCTATGCGGGAGACTCCCTTGCTCTGCTGGGAGATAAAGGGTTGTGGAAGGGAAGACTGTCCCGTTTATTACCACCCTGGGGTCTTCTGCTGGCTGGTCGATGGCAACAGGGACGAGAAGGGGAAACTTCTCTCCCACTGTCTTGATTGTGGGGTCTTTAAGCTAAGCGTAGATAGGGCGATTGGCCGTCGATCCGCCGATCTGGCCCTCTATCAGACGGTTGGCCTCATCCTCCAACAGATGAGGAACTCTGAGGAGGAGCTGAAGGAGAAGGTCACCGGCCTTCAGATCTTGAACCTGGTGAGTGGTGCCTTACAGAGCACTACCAGATTGGATGAGATACTGCATATAATCTTGACCGGGGTGACCGCTGGTGAGGCATTCGGGTTCAATCGGGCCTTAATTCTCCTCTTAGATGAGAGGGGGAAGACCCTGAGGGGTGAGATGGCCGTTGGTCCCCTTGATGGGGAGGAGGCGAAATTTATCTGGCAGCAGTTGGAGGAGCAAAAACCATCCCTCAAGGAACTCCTCTTCTTACCTCCTGGCTCCCATAGGAGCCAGGGGCTGAACTCCTTGGTGGGGAGGCTCTCCCTTCCCCTCCACTCCAGCCCCAAGGCCATTGGCTCATCGCTGGTGGAGATGCGATCCCATTGCCTGAGGAGCCCGGAGGAGCTTGCCGGTCTGGAGGCGGAATTCGTCGACCTCTTCGGCGCTCAGCCCCTGGCGATTGTCCCCTTGGTGGCCAGGGATAAGGCCATAGGGGTACTTATAGCAGACAACAAGTTTACCCAAAGACCTATACTGGACAGAGATGTTGAGCTGCTGGAGACCTTTGCCCATCAGGCCAGCCTGGCCATCGAGAACTCCCGCCTGAACCAGGAGTTAAAGGGTAGGCTCCTGGAACTGGAGGATTCGGAGAGACAGTTAAGAAAGAACCAGACTTACCTTTTAAAGACGGAGAGATTGGCCGCCATAGGGAGAATGGCGGCCACTGTGGCCCATGAGATACGCAGTCCCCTGGTCCCCATTGGGGGTTATGCGCGGGCGGCCTTAGAGGATTTCGACCAGCAAGAGGTCAAAAGGGATGATCTGGAGGTAATCGTAGAGGAGGTGGAGAGACTGGAGAAGATACTGGCTAGTATGCTCGACTACTCCAAGGAGGCCAAACCTGAGTTTCAGGAGCATAATCTCCATCTCATCATTAACAAGACGGTAGGACTGATGGCGGAGAGGCTGAGGGAGAAAAAGATAGAGCTGGAAACAGAATTTGCCCCTCAACTTTCCCCCATTATGGTGGACGGTGAACAGATGCAACAGGTTATCCTCAATCTGGTCCACAATGCTCTGGAAGCTATGGAGGAGGGGAAACTCTCCATCAGGACAAAGGTAAAGGAAGATTTTGTCTCCTTGGAGATTGAGGATACGGGTAGGGGCATCCCCAAGGAGGATATTGACCGCCTCTTTACTCCTTTCTTCTCCACCAAGCCCAAGGGCTCCGGGCTGGGGCTTCCGGTAGCAGAGAAGATCGTGGTAGACCACGGCGGTTTCATTGATGTCCAAAGTCAGGAGGGGGTAGGTAGCAAATTTACCATCAATCTACCCCTGAAAAGGCCCTGGTAGGGAGGTTCTATGGAAAAGATCTTAATAGTGGAGGATGAGGAGAGGACTTTAGCCCTTTATGAGAGGAGGCTAAAGAAGAAAGGTTACCAGGTTGTTCCTCTCGCCGATGGGAGAGAAACCTTGGAGAAGGTCAAGGAGGAAGAGCCTGATCTGGTGATTCTGGATGTCAAGATGGGTGATGTCGATGGCCTCCAGCTTTTAAGGGAGATCAAGGGACACCGTAAGTCCCTTCCCGTTATCCTAAACTCCGCCTACAGCATCTACAAGTGGGACTTCAAAAGTTGGATAGCGGACGCCTACATAGTGAAGTCATCGAACCTGGATGAGCTGGAATCGAAGATAGAGGAGATACTTCTTCCAATTAGCTCCGGAAGAAAGACCTGAACCCCACCTCCCAAGGGGGGAATCCCTTTGGCCATCAGGCCAAGCCATCCTTCCCTCTACTCTCCAAAAGGTGATTCTGTATTGTCAGTCACATCTATCAAATTCTTGATCCTGGGCATCTGTCTCTGCCTCTCCGCATTTTTTTCTGGGGCGGAGACAGCCCTTTTCTCCCTCAGCCCTTTGACCATCAAGGCAATGGGAAAGAAGGGCAGGTTGATCTCTCAGATTATGGCCCAACCCAGAAGGAGCTTGATAACTATCCTATTAGGCAATATGTTCGTGAACATCCTCGCCTCCAGCTTAGCTACATCTCTGGCCTTAGAGCTGTTTGGGGATCAAGGGTTAGCCATCTCCACAGGGGTAATGACTTTCCTCATCCTCATCTGGGGAGAGATTACCCCCAAGACCGCCTCCGCACATCACCCAGAAAAAATCTCCCTAATTGTAGCTCGCCCCCTCTACCTTTTCTCCCAGCTTATCTCCCCTCTGAGAAAGGTATTAGATAGTCTGACCCACCTCTTTTTGCGTGGGATGGGCGAAAGGGAAACCAGTAAAAGGACAAGCTTTAGTGATGAGGAGTTGAAATTCTTGGTGAGCTTAGGCCATAAGGAAGGAAATATTGACTTAGTGGAAAGGGATCTTCTGCAGGGAATAATAGAGCTGGGAGGGACAACAGTCGATTATGTGATGACCCCCAGGAGAGAGATATTCTCCCTGGAGGCCTCCCTTCCCGTGAAGGAGGCGAAAATGATAGTTAAAAAAGGCGGATTTTCCCGCATCCCCGTCTGGGAGGACAAGGAGGAGAATATAGTAGGTATTCTCTATGCCAAGGATTTCATTCCTCACCTCTTTGAAGATGGCTCAATGACCATAAGGAAGATCATTCGCCCACCCTACTTTATCCCGGAAAAAAGAAGAGCTATAGATGTCCTCCGGGAGTTCAAGAGGAAGAGGGTTCATATCGCTCTGACAATCAACGAATATGGGGAGCTATCTGGTCTGGTGACAATGGATGATCTCCTCAGGGGGATATTAGGAGAGGCGGTGAGAAAGGGTAAGGGAGAAACCCTGCCCTACCGGTTCAGGAGAGATGGAGTGCTTGTCTGCCAGGCAGATATGGAGTTGGTCAAGTTCAATCGGGTCTTTGGGGCTGATCTCTCATCCTCCTCTTATCGCACTTTGGGGGGATACATTATGGAGAAGCTGGGGAGGATACCAAGGAGGGGAGAGAGGCTACGATTGGATGGATTAACCTTCCATATATTAGGGGCTAAGCAGAACAGAATCGAGAGGGTAGAGGTGAGGAGAGGGAATGGACCAAAGGGATAAGCCAAGATTTGCCGCGGATTCCATGCTGGGCACTTTGGCCAAGTGGCTGCGGGTTATGGGCTATGACGCTCTCTACTTTCAGAGGGGGGAGGATGTTGAGCTGGAAAGGATCGCCCTACGAGAGGGAAGAACTCTCCTCACCAGAGATGGGGAGATAGTAAAGAGGGGAACCTGCCCATCTATTTTAATCAGGTCTGACCAGTTGCCCCAGCAACTGAGAGAGGTGATTGCCGAGCTAAGATTGAAGTGGGAAAGTAAGGTCTTCACCCGCTGTTTGGTCTGTAACCTCCCTTTGGTTCAAACGGAAAAGGAGAAGGTTAAAAACAGGGTCCCGCCTTATGTCTACCATACTCAGAAAAGGTTTATGATCTGTCCCGGGTGTAGGAGAATATATTGGCCCGGAACCCATTGGCAGAGGATGACGGAGAGGTTAAGGGAGATCGTAGGGGGTGGCCTATGATCTATCTCTACCTGGGGGGGATAATCCTGGCCATTGGGCTGTCTGGTTTCTTCTCCGGCTCTGAGACCGCCCTTATCTCCTGCAACAGGTGGAAGATAAAGAGCCAAGCCCATCAGGGCAAAAGGGGGGCTCTTCTCATAGACAACCTCTTAGAGAGACCAGGGCGAATATTAAGCACTACCCTGGTGGGCACTAACCTTTTCGTCATCTCTGCCTCTGCGCTCACCACTGGCCTTCTCTCCCATTATCTGCAGGGAGAGGTATTCCTTCTCTCCACCATCATCCTCACCCCCATCCTGCTCATCTGGGGGGAGATCATCCCTAAGTCATTCTTTTACACCCATTCCGACCGCTGGATTTCCTCCCTATCCAGGCCTCTATGGT
>DAOVCL010000138.1 GCA_030670005.1 Candidatus Zixiibacteriota bacterium
CCGATGTATGTGATTCATAACCGTGGTATAGCCCTTGATGGAACAAATCCAACTCTGTTGTCTGGATACGGTGGCTTTCGTGTTAGCATGAGACCATATTTCTCCTCTAACCGGATTATTTGGCTGGAGAGAAGTGGAGTCTATGCTCTACCCGGAATACGCGGTGGTGCTGAGTTTGGAGAGGAATGGCATAAGGCAGGGATGTTGGGAAATAAGCAGAATGTATTTGATGATTTTATCGCCGCAGCAGAATGGCTTATTAAAAATGGGTATACCAATCCTGAGAAACTGGCCATAAGCGGAGGCAGCAATGGTGGTCTCTTGGTTGGCGCTGTGGAAGTGCAGCGACCAGAGCTATTTAAAGCGGTTATCTGCCAGGTGCCGCTTTTGGATATGTTGCGTTACCACCTATTTTCGGTGGGCCGTTACTGGATTACCGAATATGGCAGCGCAGACAATCCAGACCAATTTAAATACCTTTATGAGTATTCACCCTATCACAATGTCAAGGTAGGGGTGAGATACCCGGCTACATTTATTGTGGCTGGAGGCAGAGATGCCAGGGTGGATCTCATGCACTCCAGAAAAATGACCGCCAGACTACAAAATGCCACATCAGGAGCGGCGCCAATACTTCTCTCCATCAGAAGAAAATCTGGCCATGGTTGGGAGATGACGAGAAGTAGGGCGATGAGCGAGCAAGCAGATGTCTGGACATTTCTCATGTGGCAATTGGGTATGATAGGAGATTAGTAGAGGCCGTTTATACTGAGGGACTGGGGAACCCGCAGTGATTATTAGAGGAGGCTTATAAGCAGAGAAGTCAAAAATGAAGATAAAGTTTCTGCTACCCTTTTTTGTCATCGCCTTAATAGCCAATGGTTGTTTTACCAACTTCCAGACCGCAAAGACGGTTGATGGGACCAGCCTGACGGTTGGCTGGCAGAGGGTCCAACGAGAAGATCATTGGGTAGATTATTATGTGTTTATGCCCAGGTTTGGCCGGGCAGCAAGAAGAAACAGATTCGGATATGACATAGGAATTAGAGCTGTGCTCATATACAATCCGGAGAAGAAAGGGAACCCTCTCGGCCCTACTTTATTGGAGGACTTCAAGTTGCAGTTTCCTAAGAACAGGATTGCTGACCTAGCCATTGATACTGAGTTCTGGGGAATCTTCCCTATGAATCTATCGGTTCTGCTCAGCAGGGATCTCTGGGGCAGGATAACACCCTATTGTGAATTTGAAGCTACGGGAATACTATTGAACCTCCAATGGGAAGAGGATTGGACTATCTATATGCCCAGCTTGATCTATGGTCTGGAATTAAAGCTCTCCAGGAACTCTTCTATCTACATAGAAGGGGAGAGATGGTTAAGAGAGGGACTTGAGAAGAACCTTCTCTTTGGAGTGGCATTTAGGAGGCATATCTCCAGAAAGCGATGAGAATCTGCTACCTTAGATGGAAGGGAAAAACATAGACCAACCTGAAGGTCCGTCCTGATTCCTGCCCCTTGACCGGCCAAATTCGACCTCTCAGTTAAACCTAATGTGAAGGGCGGAAGGAGTCAACAGTAGCCCTCAATCCCCTATCAAGATCGGTATGGGGTTCCCAACCCAAGATCTCCTTGGCCTTGTGATGGGAGAGAATAGATGCCTTTAGGTCTCCTGGTCGGGGGGGAAGATACTCCTTTTCCCCTTGGTATCCTATTATCCTGATCAGCTTTTCACAGAGGCTTTGGGTAGTTGTCCCTATGCCGGTGCCTATGTTTACCGTTTGGCCATCCCCCTGGGTGAGGGAGAGAAGATTGGCCTCTACCACATCACTGACAAAGACATAATCCCTGATGCACCCTGGATCTCCTACCTCTTCCCGGCCGTTTATCTGGGGGGAAAGACCGGCCAGGAGACGGTAGGAGAAGATGGCTACCACCCCTGCTTCCCCAAAGGGATCCTGGCGCGGGCCATAGACATTAGCATATCTGAGGATGGTATATCTCAGTCCCGCAAGCTGGCCAAAGGCTCTCAGGTAGTATTCAAAGGAGGTCTTAGAGACCGCATAGGGGGAGATGGGATAAGGTGGCTCCTCCTCCTGGTGGGGATCTAAACCCTCCCCATAGATTGCCCCTCCAGTGGAGGCAAAGATCAGTTTCCCCATCCCGTAGCGGAGGCAGTTTTGCAGTAAATTCAGGGAGCCGAGGATGTTTACCTGAGCATCCCTGAAGGGATCATCCACAGAGGCCTTTACGCTGGCCTGGGCGGCATGATGATTTACCACCTGCGGTTTCTCCTCTTGAAAGACCTCTGCCAACTCAGGATCCCTGATGTCCATCCGATAGAATTTGGCCGCCGGATTCAGATTCTTCCGTCTTCCGGTAGAGAGATCGTCCACCACGGCAACCTTATGTCCCTCCTTGATAAGCCTATCCACAAGATGGGAGCCTATAAACCCTGCCCCTCCGGTGACCAGTATCCTCATTGGGGTTGACATTTGGTGGTGAAGGTCTGCATAATTAGGTCCAATTGTCTAAGATAAGGCTCCTTCTTTATCCCCGGGGCAAAGAGGGCGCCATCCAGCAAATATCTTCTCTTGCTCTCCCGATCCCAGAAACAGTAGAGCTTAAATGGTCCTCCTGCCACCAGCTTGGGGTTCCGCCAGGCCCCCCAGACCTCCCAACCTCGGTGCCCACTTAAGCTGACTCGCCGCCATCCGGTGTAATCTGGAGCCACCTCATCCCCTCCATAATAGGTTTTTCCCACCTCGTTCCTCTTTCTGATGGCCCATTGGGGGGTCAGAATGCTGTCACCGCCCTCCTCCCACCAGATGAATATCCATCTGTCAGGTACCTTCTTTAGCAGCCAGACAAATCCGGGGGCCTCGTCTCTCAGGGAGAAGCCCCAGGGGATCCTCATGCTCCAACCCCATTTCTGGAAGATCTCCCTCTCCAGTTTCCTCTGCTCATTCTTCTTGAATAACCAAACCATAGTCTTCTCGTTAAGGGCTTTCTCCATAACTCGGAAGACATCCTCCTTGCCCTCGAAGAGTTTAGCCCTGAGGACTGGGTAGGTGGGGGCGGTAAGTATCATCAGCTCCTGATCTTTGGCCCAAACATCCCTCTTGGCGAAGAGGAAGGCCCTTCCCTCCTCAACCATCTGGCGGGCCTGGGGGCTCAAAAGCGAGCCGATCTCCTGGGTTGCCGGTCCCGATGAATTTAAGGGAGAGATGATAAGGAGATTTCTTGACTTCTTGTATAGATCGAACTTGCTCTGGTCAATCCTCCTTACGGTAAAGACCTTCTCCTCTTGGGGTGTGTAGACCCTTCTCTCGAATATCTCCTGCAGCAGGGGATAGACCATCTCCCATTCCCCTGGGTTGGCCAAGACCATAACCTCATGGTCTGAACCAATTCCAGGAGGAAGAGGGGAACATCCCCCAGAGAGGAGAAGAAAGAGAATTGGTATAAAAAGGGCTCTTCTCATAGGCCGCATTTGGCTCCCTTCAGTCGCTCTGAAAGCGGGTCGGATAAATCCGACCCCTACAAAAACTAATGCTCCGCAATCCTCCGCTCGCTCGGATTGCTCCGCTGTCACCCTTGAAGTCCCAACCTACGGTCGGGACTTCAAACAACCCCCAATTATAACTGGTCAAACCCTGCTTGTCAACAAAAAAGCCGTTCCTCAATGGAACGGCTCAATCCCTGCCCAGTTTCCGCCTGAGCGTCTCTATCTCCTTCTCCAATCTATCCAGCCTCTGCTTGAGTTTCTCCGAGGAGAACTCCTCCTTTAACCAGTCCAGATCGGGAAACTGGAAGTCCTTCCATATTTTCTCCTTACCGATCCGGGAATACTTCGGCCTCTTTCCTATCTTAACTCTTACCGGCTTCTCTTTCCCATCCCTGATGATGAGGAGGTTAACCTCTTCCCCGGGAGAGGTGGAGGTAACCATATCCCTGAGCTGAGCGGAATTGTTGACCTTTTCTCCCCGGTATCTTACAATTATATCTCCCCTCTTTATCCCTGCCTTCTGGGCGGGGCTATCATCGACTACATCGGAGACCAAAACCCCTTTCTTTACTTCAAAATGCTCGCTCAAAGAAGGGGTAAGATTCTGGATGATAACCCCCAGCCACCCCCTTTCTACCTTTCCCTTTTTTATCAACTGGGAGGCCACTTCACTGGCCTTGTTTATGGCGATGGCCAGAGTCATCCCCTGATAGGGGAGACCAAAGTGGGGGGAGAGGATATTGATGGACCTCTTCGCCTTGGTGGAGGAGCCAACCCTCCCCCGGAAGGAGGCTTTTACCAACCCAGAGGCCGTGCCAGTGACTATCCCTACCAACTCACCGTCTGAGTTTAAGATCCCCCCCCCGCTGTTCCCCGGGGAAGCGAAGGCGCTTAGCTGCAGGAGACCATCCTCCCTTCTCCCGCTAAAAAGGCCAAGGGAGACCGAGGGGGCAAGGCCGAATGAGTTGCCCAGAACGATGACCCAGGAACCCGGTTTCAACCTCGCCGAGTCGCCTATTTTGGCCGATATAAACCCATCGGCCTCGATCTTGAGAACGGTGAGATTTGATTCAGCATCTGAGCCCACCAGTTTTGCCTGATAGCACTTCCCATTCCAAAGGGTAGCCTCCACCTGTTGGTCCTCACCAACCACATCCCCGGTGGTCAGTATGTATCCTTCCTTCCTGATGATCACACCGGAGCCCACATCTTTTTGAGGGCCAAACCCATCCCTGGTGGAGATGCTCACCAGGCTTGGTTGGCCCCCCTTAACGATTGCCTCTATCTCCTTTTCCAGGGATTTAAGGACTGACCCATCTGCAAAGAGGATAGGGATCCCGATGCCCCAAAGGAAAAGCAAGGGAATTATGAATACTCTTAACTTTCTCATTTCTCTCCCCTCCTAAAAAGAGGTAGATTCTCCTTGCGGCCGATTGGTTATCACGGGGAGGATGTATCTTGTCCCTCTTTCGGAGAGACTATCCCCTGGGGGCTTAAACCTCTCCAGGCTAACCCCGACCCCGCTGGTCTGGTAACCGAATCCGGCCTCTCTCCCTAATATCTGGCTTCCCGCAGGTTGAATGTTCACTATGTCTGCCTCTGAGATACGATAGTTTCTCTGGCCAGGTGAGTGAGAGAGGAAGAGGTAACCCGCGGCCACAAAGATGAGCAGAGCAGCCAGTGCGGGAGCCGGAGAGAGAACCCGTCGATAGCCCCCCTTAGGAGATTTCCTTCTCAGTTGGCTCCAAAGCCTGGCCTCAAACCCCGGGGAGGGCTCAACCATCTCCAAATCATTCAATCTGCCCATCAGGGCCCTCATCCGCTGCAATCTATCTCTACACCTGATGCAGACTTCAAGGTGGGCCTCCACCTCCTCTTTGGCCGCCTGGTTCAGGGTTCCCTCTATGTAATTCGAAGATAGCTCTTCTAACTCTTTACAATTCATAGGCCCTCCTCCTTCATTAAGTAGTTTTTCTGTTTAAAGT